>DASQZL010000374.1:0-2728 GCA_035638715.1 Balneolaceae bacterium | reverse complement strand
AGGCTGTAAGATGTAAAGGAAACAGTTCCTGAACATTTAGCTCCACGATACAACATTCAAACTATGATACCTAATCGCCTATGAAGAAAAACGTATCGTTCTGCATAATCTTATCGGCATTATCACTCCTTCCATTTTCATTATTGGCCCAGCATAAAAAGTTCGAATTGAAAAACAGACATTTTATGATGGGGGGCAAACCCTACCAAATTATTTCGGGCGAGCTACACTTTCAACGAATTCCGGTAGCTTATTGGAAAGATCGGTTGCAAGAGGCCAAAGCCATGGGCTTGAATACTATTGCCACCTACATTTTCTGGAACCGAATTGAACCTAAACGGGGTGAATGGAATTTTAGTGGGCGAAATGATCTTCGGAAATTCATCAAACTGGCCCAGCAGGTTGGGTTGAATGTGCTTCTGCGCCCCGGGCCCTATAGTTGCGGCGAATGGAGTTTCGGAGGCCTGCCGCCGTGGCTGCTTAATATCCCGCATATCAAAGTTCGCAGTTCCAATCCGCAGTATATGAAAGCAGTCAAATCGTATGAAGCGGCTGTCAGCCGACAGATCAAGGGGCTCCAAAATCCCGATGGACCAATCATCATGGTGCAGATTGAAAATGAATATGGCAGTTACGGCGATGACAAATCGTATCTAAAGCAACTGGCCGCGTGGTGGCGCAAGGATGGCATCCATGTACCCTTTTATACGGCAGACGGAGCAGCGAAAAGTAATCTTGAAGCTGGCGGCATTCCCGGGGCGGCTGTAGGGCTCGATCCGGGAACCAGCCAAAAGCAGTTTGACCTGGCATCAAAAATTCGGCCGAATGTCCCGATTTTTTGCAGCGAATATTATCCCGGTTGGCTTACTCACTGGCGCGACAAAAAATGGGCACATGTGGATACTACCCGTATCGTGAAAGACATCAACTGGTTTATGCAGCATCATAAATCATTCAACCTGTATATGTTCAACGGAGGAACAAATTTTGGATTTACGGCGGGGGCCAACTACAGCGATCATTACGAACCGGACGTCACCAGCTACGATTATGATGCACCACTAAATGAAATGGGTGAACCTACGCCGAAATATTATGCCATCCGGAGGGCCATCTCCAAGCATCTTCCCAATTCAAAAAAACCGCCTGCTGTCCCTGCCCATCCCGCAGTCACTACCATTCCACCAATTCAATTTAACCAAAAAACGTCCATCTGGGATCATCTTCCCAAACCGAAAGATGTTGCCCAGCCGCGCCCAATGGAGGCTTTCGGCCAGAATCACGGATATACCCTCTACCGCACGAAACTGCTTGGAGTGACACATGGCAAGTTAAGAATTTTCGATCTGCACGATTTTGCCACCGTTTTTCTGGATGGCAAATTTATTGGAACCATTGACCGAAGCCTGGGCCAAAGTTCAATAAAAATTCCTCAAATTGATGACCCGCATCCCACGCTGGATATTCTGGTTGAAGCTATGGGACGCATCAATTTTGGCCCTCGTATAATCGATCGCAAAGGCATCACGCATCGCGTACAGCTCGGCTATATGACGCTGATGAACTGGCAGGTGTACAATATTCCGATGCAATCTTCCTGGGTGCAAAATCTGTCATTCAGGGCCCAAACTTCAGTCTCCCGGCCCGGCACTTTTTTTAAAGCCCATTTCAATCTGCAAAAGACCGGCAGTACCTACCTGGATATGAGCAAGTGGAAGAAAGGTTTTGTGTGGGTAAACGGACATAATCTTGGCCGTTATTGGGATGTTGGACCACAGCAGCGCCTCTACTGCCCGGGGGCATGGCTGCATAAAGGGAAAAATACAATTGTTGTTTTTGACATGCTTAAGAAAAATCCCTCGACCGTAGCCGGAAAAAAGCAGCTGGAGTAACGGTAAGTCTGCAAAGCTAAACATATTTAGCTTAAAAAATTATAATAAATCAAATTCCAAAATGGAAAAAATTATCTGTCCTTGGAAAGATTGGCCGCCCGGAACGATCGGAGGCGAAGCGTGAGAAAATCATTTTTGTCTGAGTTCGCCCCTGGGCGGACGAGTTTAAATGATTTTAGCGGAGCACGGAGATCGGTCAGGCCAAGGTTTCCCAAACGGTGATTTTTTGGTTCGTTTTTTCCTCAACGAAAAAATGAATATATATTATCTATAATCTTCGCGATAAGAACACATTTTTATCCACAGACAGGTATAAGACTTTGCGAATACGATGAAAACAATTAATAAAATGACCATCAAATGTTAGATTTCGACGACATCCCAAAAATTGATGCACATTTGCATTATAATACCGATCGCCCGGCTCTCATCGAGCAGGCAGCGTCTGATGATTTTCAACTTCTCACGATCAACACGGAGGTCCCTTTTTTTCCGGATATATATCGTCAGTCCGAAATTGCCCGGGCTCACCAGAACGGGAGATTACATCACCTGACTACTTTTTCAACGGAAAACTGGGGAGAGCCCGGCTGGCAGGAGAAGGCCCTTCAAAAAATAAAAAAAGATCTGGAGCGGGGAGCTTCCGGCGTAAAAGTTTGGAAAAACATCGGGATGACCCTGCAGGACAAGGAGGATAATTTTGTGATGATTGATGACCCTTCATTTGATCCGATTTTTGATTATCTCGAAAAACATTCGGTGCCTTTACTGGGGCATCTTGGGGAACCTAAAAACTGCTGGCTTCCCGTCGATGAGATGACGGTCAGTGGCGATCG
>DASQZL010000373.1:0-3784 GCA_035638715.1 Balneolaceae bacterium | reverse complement strand
ATACAAACCCAGTAATGGTTATCACCCGGCCCGTGTATGGGCGTCATGGATGCATGGACCCAAAATTCTTCACCATTTTTTTTGTAATTGATGAACTCCGCTTCGCAGGCCTCCCATTGGTCCATGGACTGACTTAATTTTACACGCTCATCTTCACTTGTTTTGGGACCATTTAAAATATTAAGAGTTTCCCCGACTGCTTCATCCGTACTAAATCCTGTCATTTCAGTGAATGCATGGTTCACATACAAGATCTTGCGTCCCGGTCCGTCAGAAGGTCTGCCTTCACTAATCGTAATCGCCTCTTTTGTATTGGCAATGGCCGATTCAAACAATTGCAACCATTTGCGTTCCTCTCGTTGTTGGGTCACATCTTGCATGGCCCCAATCATACGAATAGGTCTTCCTTCATCATCGTTGACGATAAAGGCCCGGTCATAAATATATTTATAGCTGCCGTCAGCACTCTGAAATCGATACTTCATCTGAAAACGATCTGCGTCAGCATTAAGCGCTTCTTCGATTTGCTTATATATTCTTTCCCGGTCTTCCGGATGGATTTTATTGCGCCACCACGTTGCCAGATTTTTTACTTCCTCCTTTTGATAACCAAACATACTGTGAATATTATGGTTATACTGCATCGTATTGGATTCCAGATCCAAATCCCAGATAGTATCACTGGTAGCTTTGGAAACGATATCGTAGCGTTCCACGCTTTCCTGAAGCTCGTGCTGGCGTTCGATCTGTTCCGTTACGTCTTTATTGACACCGATATATCCGGTACAATTCCCTTCCTCGTCAAATATGGGATCCATGGTCATATCAAGCCAGTATTTATCACCATTTTTAGAATAATTGAGAATAACTACCTGAATGGATTCTTCATTCGCTACGGCCCCGGCAATACCCTGCACCGTTTCGGAATTGGTCTCTGGTCCCCTTAATATATCACCCGGAGATTTGCCTTTCACTTCCTCCAGCTGATAACCCATCAACTGTTCAAAAGCCTCATTAACCCAGATGATCTGGTCATTCTCATCCGTTATAATTATAAGATCCGTTGTCTTGGATGCAACCAGCGATAATTTTTCGAGTTTTTGTTCATACTCCTTCCGTTCGGTGATATCCTGCAGGGAACCAATCATGCGAACCGCTTCATCCTGCGCATTGCGGATGATAAAGCCACGTTCAAATACAGTAGCGAAAGAGCTGTCCTGTTTTTTGAAGCGGTATTCCTGCTCCCATTTGGATTGTGATGGATCTTTCAGAGCCTGATACAGGCTTTTCTTCGTTTCTGCAAGATCATCGGGATGCACATTTTCTGCCCAGTAATCAATATCGTACGTCTCTTTCTCTACTCCATCAATAAACTTATTTTGAAAACTGTCATCCCACTCCAGAATGTCATTCTCGATGTCCCAGTCATAAATCACCTCTTCGGTGGCCCTGGTTACATATTCGTACCGTTCCAGACTTTCCTGCAGTTTCTTTTTGCGTTCAATATTTTCCGTTACGTCACGTGAATTTGCTACCAAACCCTCGACCGCAGGATTGTCGGACATGTTGGTGAGAACTGTTTCTAACCACCGCCAGTTTCCTTCGCTATCTTCAAAGCGGAAAGGTGCAATTTCAGTTCGTTCTCCTTCATCAAGCTCCGAAAGGATATTTTCAATGCGCTGCTGATCCTCTTCATGAATATAGTCGAGCGCATTTGTGCCGAGGAATTCTTCAGGGGAAATACCAAGAACTCTTTTTGCCGTTGGGGCTACATACTTAAAATTGACTTCTTCGTCAAGAATGCCCATCATATCAGAACCATCCTGAACCAGCGACCTAAACCGCTGCTCACTTAATTCCAGTTGCCTTTCGGTCTTTCTTTTTTCATGACTTTCATAAAGAATGCTGATAAGCTGCGAGACGCGCCGGATAGTATTTATATCAACTTCAGAAGGCGATTGCGGCTTTACAAAATAAATAGCAAATGTCGCTATAACTTCTTGTCGGCTATCCAAAATCGGCTGCGACCAGCAGGCGCTAAAACCATACTTATCAGCAAGGTTTCTTATTCCCTTCCAACGCCTGTCTTCAAAAACATTTTCCGAAATGATTAGATTTTTCGTGTAGGCTGCTGTTCCGCATGAACCTTTGTTCTCCCCAATTGCAACCCCATCAAGGTCTTCAATATATTCATCAGGCATATTGGGCGCGATAAAGCCGTACATTCGGTCATTATCAATATCCATAACCGAACATTTCGCTCCGGAATATAGTTTTTCAACGCCCAGGACAAACTCTTTTACCAATGATTTAAAATCGGATCTGCCCCGCGCATTTTTTTCCAGAATACTTCGCTCCAGTCTGTCCAGCTCCACATAATATTTCTCCTCAGTAACATCATGGATAACAATTAATTTAACCGGGCGCCCGTTATAGGTAATCTTCTGACTCCTGACATCCATTCTCATCAGTTCCCCATTTTTCTTCTGATGCCAATGGATACCACTTTTAAAAAGTCCCTCAGCGTTTAGTGATTCTTTAAGTGTCCTCTCCAGTTCTTCAACCTTGTCTTCGGGACGAATATCTTTGATCGTTAGATCAAGAAATTCCTCCCGGCTGTAGCCATATTTCTCAATAGCCTGCTGGTTGACATCAAGGAACCTGAGGGTATCCATATCATAAATTGCCATGGGCAGCGGACTGAAATCGAAAAGATCGCTATACCTCGCCTCGGAATTACTCAAAGATTGATTAGCACGGTTGCGTTCCAAACTATATCTAATACTTTTGGCTAACAGGAAAGGATTAAGAACATCTTTAAGAAGGTAATCGGCCATACCCATGCCCGTCGCTTCCCGTCCAAAGATACGGTTCTCGCAATTGGTGAGAACGATAACCGGGACTTCCCCGGAAAGCTCATTCAGTTGCTTTACAGCGGTTTCTCCTGAGGCATCCGGGAGTGAAATATCCAACAGAATGACATCAAAAGATTGCGAGTCGTTTAAAAATTTTTTTGATTCAGCCAGGGTCCTGGCTTGTTCTATGGCCGGATCATCGATTTCTTCTCCCAGATACTCCCGGATCATCAGATAATCTTCGGGATCATTTTCAATTGCCAGAACCCGGATACCGTTATCTAACATTTCCATAAATTTCACACTTCGCTGTTAGCGGTCGTTGCACAATAGAGATCCAAATAATTTTCAATAGTTGCCATTGCATTCGATATTTTTCGAAATCTATAAACTTTGTGAAGAGTAGTTTACAGGGTTATCCTTTATCTTCTTATCGGAGGATATCAGTCAACATTAAATTGAGCATTTGAATTAGTTTTGGATTGTTTTCCATATTACCACCAAACTCCACGATAATTGATCTTTGATAAATTAATATCAAGCAGCACTAAGTCCGTGCTTCTCGTCTCAAAAATTTACTCATACTCAATGTCTGCTGCATCCTTTCACAACCGTACCGGAATCAAACAGGAATCTGTTAAAATCATTTGCTGTTCCCTTAGACAAGGGTTAACCAACGGATATTATCTCGTCCTTTCTCGGTTTTTCAGATTACCGGCCTTACGAAAGCGCTTCAAGCCTGAAAAACAAGTTCTACTCAGGATGCAGGATACAGGACGGTCCATCTTTTAAATTCTTCCACTCAATCAGAATGCAACATATATCGTGGGGGCAAATACAGAATTACACTTGGCTGTGCGCTTTGAAGAACCCTAAATTATCAGCTTACAAATATTAGAATTATTTAATACTTGATTATAAAAGAAAAC
>DASQZL010000372.1:0-2407 GCA_035638715.1 Balneolaceae bacterium | reverse complement strand
TGTAATTTTGGGGCAGGTTCTATCCTGAGGCGACCTTTGGGTAGGTTGACGAATCACACTTGATATTAATAATAGTCTGAGAATTCGAGATAGGATTTTCTGATTTGGAATTCTTCATTGCGACAAGCAGATTAATGGTTGTTTTTATGTGTTACTTTTGAGTGATCAAAAGTAACCAAAAATCACCGGCTGAAGAAAAAATAGCTAAATCCGACTGCATTTCGCTAAAAAAATCCGAAGCTCCTTAACGGGCTTGCCTGCTTTGAGCGACCCCAGCTGAGCGGATTTTTTTATTGACGCTTCACTCCGCCGGATTTTCACCACTATTTTTTCAAAGGCCGGCATTTTTAGGCTCTTTTCCACATTCATGGTTACCCAATCAATGTGTACTCGATATTATAAAGAGCAAAAACCTTAAAAAAGACAAAGAAATTCCCTCCCTGAGGAGGGTGGCCCATCCCGAGTTTTTATGGGATGGGGCTGGGAGGTGTTATGCTGTATCTTAATTGGGTTAATGTTAGCAACTTGAACATTATAGGAAATTACTACCTGCTTTTTTATTGAACTTTCATAAAACAAAAAGAGATCGTCAATCCGGCCAGAAGATAAGACAAACTAAAAAATTCAGGAGAAGACGACCGTACGATTGTCGTAAGTGAGCAGGCGTCGCTCAAGATAATACCAGACGGCCCGCGACAGCACCAGCTTTTCCAAGTCGCGGCCCTTGCGAATGAAATCGTCCACACTGTCTTTATGGCTGACGCGCACGATATCCTGATCAATGATCGGTCCGGCGTCAAGCTCTTCGGTCACAAAATGGCTCGTGGCGCCGATGATTTTTACGCCCCGGTTGTGGGCACTATGATATGGACCGGCTCCCGGGAAGGCCGGTAAAAAAGAGTGGTGAATATTGATAATCCGGTTGGGATAGTGACTGATGAAATCCCCGGATAGGATTTGCATATAGCGCGCCAGCACAATGAATTCGATATTGTATTCATTTAGCAAATCCAGTTGCCTGCGCTCTTGCCGGGCTTTGTTTTCCTTCGTGATGGGCAGCATCTTATAATCGATACCGAATCTTTTCGCCACCGGTTCAAGATCAGCGTGATTGCTGATAATCAATGGTATTTCGACATCCCATTCTCCCAACTGATGCCGGGCCAGAATGTCGTACATACAGTGAGCATATCCTGATACGAAAAGCGCCATCCGGGGCACCTGATCGGAAAAAAACAGATCAAAGTGCATATTATATTTGGACCCAATCTGCCGTTCAAATTGATCACCGATTGTGTCATCGGAAATAGCAAAATGCGTCAGGTCCCATTCAATGCGCATAAAAAATACCTGCTTTTGATCGTCCACATGCTGGTCAAGATGCAGAATATTCCCATCATTTGCAGCAATAAATCGGGTGATATCCGCGACCAGACCTTTACGATCGTCACAGTAAATCAAAAGAATAGCTGAACGCTTCGGCTTATTATCGGCAGGCTTGGTCATTGTGGTTAGTGGTCGACTCAATTTATGTAAGTATGTCTATAGCTTGATTTATTCAACCGATAAGAATTTAACGTTTGTCGATTTGTTTCCCAATATTGATTTTTGGTTATTTTGATCACTAATAAGTAACCCCAGGAACGAATACAGTACGATGCATGAATAACCCAAATTCAAAACTCTATTAGGATTTAGGATCATTAATGTGAATTCCGGATAAAAGATCTAATGATTTATCTGTATGCTGAACTCAACATTTTTTTACGCTGAATTTAAATGAAATAAAATAGGCCCGATTTTAAAACGGCCTGTTGGAGATAAAAAAGAGCAAATCAGGGTTTAATTGTTACACAAAACTGTACACCTGCGTGCCGAAGCATTCCGGTGCCCAGGCACGGAGAACACGCAGCGTTTCACAGAGAAAATATCTCCGTGAAACGCTGTGGTTCCTTTGTGTCACTCGGTGAAACAGCTTTTTCCATAGCCCGGCAATAAGGCTTAGATCGAACGCACGTTAATTAACCAGTTTAATTGCCATCATCAGTCGTTTTAACTCCGACCTTTCACAGAGCACCGGTGAAGAGTTCTTTTCAGACTATTTCATTATTGCTAATACTTGTGCTTGCCTATGCGATAATTTTATTGTGATATTTATTTAAGTTTCACAATTATCTGCGTGAATGAATGCGCCGGAAAAGAATAAGTAAACTTGTTCCCCCTTGCCTTTACATTCTTCGGTTCAGGAACATAATCCTTTCGTTTTGCGTAGGTGTAAGAAGCCTTAATATTATTGCTATTGATAGTCGTCACCGAAGCTGTTCCGGCAAAATCGCCCGAGTTGCTTTTGATATCTGTAGTCACAGCTTTTTTCTTATGACGATTGACGACATTGATGACCAGTGAA
>DASQZL010000371.1:0-5746 GCA_035638715.1 Balneolaceae bacterium | reverse complement strand
TCCCCGAAAAGCTGTGATTAAGTATCGTTGCATAATGAAATTTATCAGTTAGAAAAAAGGATGTGAGCCCTTAACATTGCCCAAAAATACCCGGAATTCATTTAAAAATGCTACTCATAAATCATTTATAATTAAAAAACTGAATCTGGTTTTGCGACTTTTAAATTTAGGAAGGCATTGAAATTTTATGGATCAGGCTAATCCTTAATAAAATTGAGAGTTATTGCCTCATATTATTTATCCACTCATCAAAGAAAGAAGCAAAATTGTGATTTTGATAAATATTTTTACAAATTCGCAATAGCATTATGTTTTAGAAAAGCGTTGGCAATGAAGAAATTCAGATTTCTATTCTTATTAGTAATCATGTTGGCTGCCGGAGAACAGCTGGCTCACTCCCAGGGCTATCCCGTACATTATCGTCCGCCCCATCAACAGTGGCAGCAGCTTTCCATCCCTCATTTCAGGATTATTTTTCCACGGGGACAGGACTCCGTGGCGTATAAAGCAGCTCATATCCTGGAAAATCAATATCCCAAAGTGCAAAATTTCGTGGGTGGCGGCCTGAGCGACTTTCCGGTTATTCTAAATGGCTATAATGATCTGTCTAACGGATTTGTGACGCCTTTCCATTTCCGGTCCGAAGTTGAAATTGCTCCGGAAAAAGGCAAGACAGAAAACCCGATAAATGGCGGCTGGCTGCAAAATGTACTTCCTCATGAGTTAACCCACGCCGTTCATTTTAGTCACCTTGGCGGCGTGGGACTGGCACGCCTCGTTAGCTTTTTTTCGCCTGATTTGGCTCGGTCTTTACATGGTGCCGCACCATCAGGCATACTGGAAGGGCTGGCCGTGTATCATGAAAGCCACGGGGTGACGCCCCACGGCGGGCGCGGGCATTACCCCTTTTTCACCAATCAGTTTAATGCCGTATTTAACAGTTCCAAACGCTGGTCTATGGGACAAATGGTGCAGCGCCCGGCATACACACGACCTTTCGGCCGTTATTATATCGGTGGCTATGAGTTTACCAATTGGTTACAGCAGACATACGGATCCAAAACCTCGCGCGATGCAATTGACTTCCATATTCGATGGCCTTTTTTGGGATACGGCATCGCCCTTAAACATGCTACGGGACAATGGCCGGGACAACTGTATCATCAGTTTGTACATGACAAAAAAAAGCAGCTGTCTACAAAAAATAACCGTTTTTCCCATAAAAAATATGCAACACTCCCCATCTCCTATCACGGCCCCGACATTCGCCGGCCCAAATGGCTCTCCGATTCTACGCTCATTTTTCATGGTTCATTTTATAATGCCCAATCCGGCTTTTATCGCTACAACATAAATAATCATTCCATGAAGCGTATTATCACTACCGGCGTAGTCTCGGGATATAATTACACGCTGTCCGGTGATAAAAAAACGTTTATTTACAGCAATTATAATCCCAACTTGATTTATCCGAGTGATTTTAAAGCAACGCTGGTTAAAGTTTCTTTGCCGGGCGGGCATGCCCGCACTATCAAACATCCAAATCGCCTTTTTGATCCTGCTTTCGCTTCCGATTCCACCTTGTTCGCACTAAAGACGTTTCATACGGTATTTAAATTGGTGAAAATGAGCCAACGCAATTCAACTAACCATTTAGTTCGATCCCTGTTTTCCAATCCCGGGGCTCAACTCACCTCTGTCGCTGTGGACCCACAAAACAGTGACTCGTTGGCTGTTGTTATAAATAAAGATGGCAACCAGTCGCTATGGATAGCTTCAGAAAACCGGCTGAAGTCCAGATTGAAAAGCCCGCCAACGATTTCCTTTGCCCATGGCTCCATTTTTGACCCTGTGTGGCATCCTGATGGCAAACGCCTGCTATTCAGTGCAGATTTTACAGGGACTCTGCAGGTTTATGAATACAGCCTGAAAACGGGTGCTATTACCCAGATCACCCGTGCGCCATACAATGCATTTGAGGCATCATATAGCCCGGATGGAAATCGCATTGCCTTCATTATCCAGAGAAAAAATGAGCGACTGCCGGTGGTACTGTCAAGAAATAATTTTTACGACAAAAAAATTACCAACGAATCGGGGACGGTAACCCCACCCGGTCTGAAGGTGGCCTCTACTAAAAAACCCTCCTGGCAACAGAGACCATATCAAACAGGGGCTTCATGGCTCAAACCGCGAACCGTAATTCCAGTAATTAAAAAAATATCGGGCAGCAATCGTTACCGTTTCGGGGCAGGAATTTACAGCAGCGATTTGTTGGCAAATCAAGCTTATTCAGCTGACGGTACGATTACCGGCGGACGGCTGTGGTACAATGCAACCTATCGAAACAAGCAGTTTTTCCCGGGTTTTAAGGCACGAATTTACAGCAGACCGGCCTTCAGGAGGTTTACATTTAAAAACACGAAGGGTCAAACATTTAGTCAGACTTTTTTGCGGCAGGAACGCGGCGTGGCTCTGAGTGTGCCTATGCAATTCACCTTCAGGCAAAACGTCTCTTATTCCAGCCTTTACGTTGAGCCGGAAATTCGTGAGTCGCAGATTCGTTACTTCAATCGCAAGGGCGATAATCCTTCTGATTTTTCTCATTCTGCCATCGGTAATATATATGCGCAACTTGATTTCAAGCTTCAACAGGATATTCGATCTGTGCAACCCAACAGTGGCTTGGTGCTCTACTCGGAATTTGAACATTACTTCAGTTCCAAAAATTTAATGCTTGAAACTAAAGCCGGAGAGGCCTCCTTGCCGCTCCGGCAGCCTACGGCATTCAAGGCCGGATTGTTCGGATACTTATCTCCGCTGCGGCGCTGGAATGAATCGCTCCGCCTGGGCATTGAAGCGATCACCCAAAACGCACCTGACTTCGATAACCAATCCATTGTTTCCAATGGCTTTGACGGTCAGGTATTTCCTTTTTCCAACCATTTAGTTAGTTTTAGTGGTCGATATACGATTCCGCTTTTTTATCCCGATAATGGCGGTTTGTTAATTCCCCTTTATTTGAGTAATGTGTATCTGGTGGGCTTTGCCAACTCGGTAGTTAATACTGTAGCCAACAGGGCTTTTCATAATGCTCGCACGGTGGTTGGCGGCGGACTACGGGTGCAATTTCGCCTTTCGAACTTATCCTTTGATGTCGGCGTTGGCATCGGCTACGAACCTTCGCGCGATAAAACTCACATATTTGTCGGGAGTTTTTAATTTTTGTTTAATGACCAACGGTAATTTTCCTGTAGCGTTTGTGGGCGTATTCAGATATTATACAAAAATTCTGTATGCCCGTGATATATAATTTTTGTATGCTTAAAACGACCAGCTTTTTTGAGAAATATTCAGTATGCGTCCGGATTAATAGCGATCCATTATTTAAATATGAGCACTGGATGGATATTTATTCCGAAAAATTATCACTTTAATATTATCAATATCACCTATGAAAACGATCGCTTTGCTTTTCAGTATATTTCTTTTAACGGTAAGTGCATCTTATGGTCAGCAGCGTTATCACAGCATCCATACCGATTCGATAGTCATTGCATTATGGAAACAAACGACTCCGTTTGCCCAACATCCGGGAGCGGAAAAATACCTCCCCGGCAAGAGAGATCATATTAAGCGGCTTACCAACGTAACGAATCCGACTATAACGATTTATGGCAATGATCTTTCCGATAAAAATGCTCCTGCCCGTCCGGCTGTAATCATCTGCCCGGGAGGCGGCTACAGCATATTGGCTGTAAATCTGGAGGGAACAGAAATAGCATCGTGGCTGAGCTCGCTGGGCTTCAGGCCCGTTTTGCTAAAATACCGTGTACCCCACAACCGGAAGGGGGCTTTTGCGGATGCACAGCGGGCCATAAGCATTCTGCGTTTCAGGGCTGCCAAATTTCATATTAACCCAAACAAGATTGGAATTATCGGTTTTTCAGCAGGAGGGAATTTGGCAGCCCGCCTGAGTACTCATTTCACTCATCGCATTTATAAACCGGTTGATCAGGCTGATACTTCCAGCATGAGGCCGGATTTCGGGATTCTTATTTATCCGGCCTATCTGGTAAATAAACAAGATGAGCTGGCAAAAAACGTAAGGGTAAATAAAGACACTCCGCCCATGTTTTTGGTTCAGACGCAGGATGATCCCATCGGCTATCGTAACAGTTTGTTTTTCTATAATGCACTGACCCGGCATCACATACCGGCGGAGTTGAACATGTTTGCCCACGGTGGACACGGCTACGGGCTCCGTATTAAAAAATCCAATCCACTTTCGGCATGGAACAAGCGCTGTGCCCGGTGGTTACACTCAATCGGCATGCAGCCATGATACTGTTGGTTTTAAATTTACTACTTTTTCAGTCACCCTATCACGGGATTGCGATCGGTTGCTGGATATTATGGGGCGTTAGCGAATGGGGGCATAGCATCTTGTTGCAGGATACCGGCGCCGACAGTCGCAATAAATATTCCACCCTCGGAATTTACACCACTGTTTTTATGCTTTTCTTTATCTACAGCTTTACGCCCTATTTTCCTGCTTATTTAGTATTCAAGGCTTCAGCTGCAGCGTTATTTATAGTCGGTCTTGTGATTTTTTGGGGTGGCTTCCTACTCCGCTGGACTTCCATCTATTTGATGGGCAATGCATTTTCAAGAAAAATTAAAGTAGAACCGGATCAAAAAATTATCAAACGTGGACCTTTTGGTTACATCCGGCATCCAAACTATCTTGCCGGCCTGATGACATTTTTTGGACTGGCACTTATGTTCGGGAGCTGGATTTCATTAGGGGTGATAGGAGCTATGAGCCTTATTGTCTACCTTTATCGTATTCATGTAGAAGAAAATTTTCTGCGACAAAATCTCGATGGATACCATGCTTATTGCAAGGAAGTGAGATATCGCCTGATCCCTTTCATCTTTTAGTTTAGTGAGGGTAACCTTTTTTAATGCGCCGCTCTTAAAATTCTTGAGATTGAAGCCAACTTAATGAGAAAGAATGACTTTTACTGTGAATTTACCTTTTTCAACAATTCTTCCGGCACCTCAATATCCATGCGAAGCAGTTGCGAGGCGTGCGTTTTACCCTGAGCATCTAACTTGAGTGAAACCGTTCCCCCTCCGTCAAGACTTCTATGCAACACGAAATTAAGAGCTCCAATATTGGGCAGCTCATAGCGTTCAATCTTGCCCTTGCAAATATTTTTCATCTGTTCCTTGACTACCGCCGCGGTCAGTTTTTTCTTCAGAAACGGGTATAAATCAATATGACGGGCGATGATCCCAATATTGCTATCATTGCCCTTATCCCCGCTGCGGCCATAGGCTATATCGATAAGTTTTACCGTTTGCATAGAATTCAGGTTAAATAAATAAAGTAGAGTTGTAAAAAGTTCAAAATATTATAATACCTCAATCGCATTTCTGTTTTACCAATATTAAAAAAATTTAATATTGCTATCAAATTTATTCATCGATTCAAAATTTTTGTACAGTAAAGGACAAATTATTTACCCTGCATGATCTCAGAGAAAATTTCATAAGATTTTAGGCGTTCATCCTCATCATAAACATGAGAAATTATCATGATTTCATCAGCTTTGGTTTCATCTTCAAAATCCAGCAATTTCTGCTCAACTGTTTTCTTGCTGCCGATAATAGAACGCGACAGCATTTCTTCAACCGCCATGCGTTCCCTGTAATTCCAGATTTCTTTCATGTTTTCAAC
>DASQZL010000370.1:0-2897 GCA_035638715.1 Balneolaceae bacterium | reverse complement strand
ATCGGTCAATTAGTTCGGGATCATTCTCCAGTGTTAAGGTCTTGCAGTAGCGTTTAAATGTAGTCTTATTCGAATTCATTTTGAAAACATTTATCGTCTTAGAATTTTTCTGATTAACGTGGGTTCAAGCCAAGCCTTATTGTGAGACTGTAAAAGAACCCGTTACAAAGAGCGACACAAAGAAGTCACAGAGTTTCGCAGATGGTTTTTGGTTAGTTCTCTGCGCTTTCTCAGTGCCAACGCACCAGAGTGCTTCGGCACGCGGCTGTGTGTAATGGCAATAAAACACTTACTGTTTTTTTCTGTTCGGTAGGTTTTTTCTCCAATTCAAGAAAATTAAGGTCCTACGCGTACTTCTTTATTTTTCAATGTATAGAGGAGACCGATCAAAAAGAGTACGCCACCCCACCAAAGATCAGGATGGAGACCTTTTAAAACGGAAACGTTGGGAGGAGTAAAAAAAACATTATAAATTCCAGATAATATAACGACTCCTCCTGTCAGCATCAGAATCCAGCCGACAAAATACCAAATGGGACGCATCATTTTTTCCATAATTTTAATATTTATGACTTAATTTTTACCAAAAATATACGTTGATGATGATGAAAATTACGAAGGTTACCGAGGCCCAAAAGACCGTTCGCTTATACCAGGGCAGATGTTGCTCGGAAGATGTATGTTCGGTTACGGTTCCCTTGATATAGCCCTCGAGTTCCTGTTCGGGTTTACTTTCTGTTATAAAACTCACCCCGACAGCGACTCCGGAAGAAACCAACCAGGCCCACCAGGCTCTCCAAAAATTGGCGGCCATGAAAGAGGCATGAGCAGCCGTCGTATCAGTTGGGATAAGGGCATTATTTGCGATTATACCTGCATCCTGCAGAACAAATAATGTCACGGAGAAGACCACTCCGGCCAACAGTCCCCAAAAACCTCCGGCAGGAGTTATCTTCTTTGTGAACATCCCCAACAAAATCACTGCAACAGAGGGAGCCATAAACATGGATGCGATGGCCTGTAAATAGTCGATCACCGTAGGCATGCTCTTCGCAACATAGGCTCCTATAATTGCCAACAGGATACCTGCCACAGTAGCAATTCTGCCCATCCAGAGTAGTCGGGATTGTGAAGCTTCTTTATTGATGAATGATTGATAGATATCGTACGTCCATACGGTATTGAAGGCGCTCATATTTCCGGCGGTCCCTGCCATAAACATGGCAACGAGTGCGGTTACGCCGATGCCGATCAAACCCGAGGGAAAATACCGTTTCATGAGCAGGGGCATAACGGAATCGTAATTTGTACTGCCATTCGCTTTGGTCAGCAGATGGAACCCGCTGCTGGGCTCTTTGAGCAGCACCAGTGCAATCATCCCGGAACTGACAATGACCGCCCCAAGCAACAGTTTAAAATAGGAGCCAATGATAGGAGTCATCCTGGCGGACCGCAGGTCCTTTGCTGAAAAAGCACGTTGGATAATCAGAAAATCCGTTGTCCAGTAACCGAAGCCGATGGCAAAACCCAGACCAAGGAGCAGACCGCCCCAGGTAACATACATTGAATTTGCAGCAGGATTCGCTGATGTTGACCATAGGGTAGTCATGGCATTGGAAAGATGGGCACCAATCTGAGACGGGCCACCAATATCGACAAATCCGAATACAGGCAACAATAAGATGCTTGCCCAGATCAGGAAGAATTGAATAATCTCCGTAAACATGGCAGACATCAAACCACTCAGTGTGATATAGACACCCACAAGGAGAGCGGCTATCCAAATGCTGAGATGCCAGTTCCATCCCAGGAAGGTATGTAATACCAGCGCAAGGAGGTAGAGAGCAATTCCGGAAACCAAGATCATATTCACGGCAAACATGATAGCGTTCAATAAACGCGTTTGCGGGTTGAAACGGGCATTCAGGTAACCGGGGATGGATTTAATTTTGCTGTTGTAGTAAAAAGGCATCATAAATACGCCGAGAAATAGCATCGCGGGAATAGCTCCGATCAAATAAAAATGCGCCGCATATAATCCATATTTCACGCTTTGTCCGGCATAGCCGATCACCTCCATGGCACCCATATTGGCCGACATGAAAGCGATTCCACATACCCACATGCTGTTCCGCCTGCCCGCCAGAAAGAAATCTTCATCTGTTTTTGTATAATATTTGAGGTAATAGCCAATCCATACGATAAAACCCAGATAAATGATTAAAATAGCCCAGTCAAATACTGATAAAGTTATATTAGTATCCAAAATTCCCCTTGTTATTTATGAGTTGTTGTTTCGAAATTAGCAAAAAACCGTTTAATACTTTTGGAACCATTCAAAAATATTGACTAATCATTGATATCCACCATCGCCTTAATGACATTAGATTCCGGCCTTGTCCAGTGATCAAACTCAGAAATCATATCATCAAAATGTGCACGATGAGTAATCCATGGAGTTGTATCGATATTATTTTGTTCAATTGCCCGGATAATTTGGCCAAAATCGGTGCTAAGAGCATTTCTACTACTTAAAAGCGTCAGCTCTTTTTTGTGAAAAGTGGGATCATGCAAAGTGAAATTTCCCTGAAAAAGACCTATATAAACAAGTTTGCCTCCATGAGCTACATAATTGATGGCTGCCTCCATTGATTTTTTGCTGCCGGTTGCATCAAACACAACGGTGGGTAATTCTCCGTTGAAGGTCTGTCGGATTTTTGCCTCAGTATTTTTTGTGTCTTTTGTCGGCTGAATGGTATGTTGAATACCTATTTCTTTTTTTGCAAATTCCAGCCTGTTTTGATCAATATCCATTACCGCCACATCGGAAGCAGCCATTTGAGCAAACTGAATAGCTCCCAGTCCGATGGGGCCTATTCCTATGACCAACGCTTTAT
>DASQZL010000369.1:0-10897 GCA_035638715.1 Balneolaceae bacterium | reverse complement strand
CCCGTGCCATTTTAAGCGCCATCTGGCGGTGTTTTTTGCTGTCCACAACGGAATAAGGAATTTGTGCATAAGGCACCTTTTCCGGCTTATCGAACATCCCCAGCCTAAAACGGGCCCTAAACAGACGATGCAATGACTGGTTTATTTCTTTTTCATCAACAAGTCCTTTCAATTCTGCTTCATCCAAACGACTGTAGGTGTCGCCGCAGTTAAGGTCGGTGCCGCTATTTACGCCCAGCGCTGCCGCCTGATCTGCATCATTAACAACATAGTGCTGATTTTTATGGTAAAAGTTGCTGATCGCCCCGCAATCTGAAACGATATAGCCGTCAAAATTCCAGTCGTGGCGCAAAATATTATTCAATATCTCATTATTTCCACAGCACGGCATACCTCCCAAACTATTATAGGCACACATCACCGAACCAACATTGGCTTCCTTAATGGTCGTCTTAAAGGCAGGGAAATACGTATCGTAAAGATCATATTGATCAGCGTTTACATTTATTTTGTGGCGTTTGGGCTCCGGCCCGTTGTAAACCGCAAAATGCTTGGAGGTAGCAATTACTTTTTGATATTGCGGATGATCGCCCTGCAGGCCTTTGATATACCACTTGGCCATTTGTCCTGTCAAAAACGGGTCTTCCCCATAGGTTTCCTGTCCCCGCCCCCAACGTGGATCCCTGACCAGATTGATGTTCGGGGCAAAAAACGTCAGCCCCATATAACGATCCCGCAGGCCAAGTTCGGCAAATTTATGATGCTTGGCCCGGGCTTCATCAGAAATAATCGTCGAAACCTTATGCATAAGACCGGTATTCCACGAAGCGGCCATGCCTATCGCCTGAGGAAAAGAAGTTGCCAGACCGGCTCTCGCTACACCGTGCAGGCATTCACTCCACCAAACATATTTGGGGATATTAAGACGTTGTATAGCCGGAGCACTGGTTTGCATCTGAGAAACTTTTTCCTTCAGTGTCATCTTATTAATCAGGGCCTTCACACGCTGATCGATGTCACCCGGTTCACCTTTTTTAGAATCAGAATTTTCCTTCCGGAGTAATTGCTTTGACCCCAAAACAAAAAATCCGGCTCCCGCCATCGTATTTTTCAGAAAGTCTCTGCGGGATATACCCTTTTTAGGTGCATCTTTCGAACTATCCTGATCTTTTTCTTTATCAAATGTCATAATATGTCCAGTTTTTAATAATTTAAATGTATTGTATAGCCTAATACTTTGTTAATATTTGAGTTCCATTCGGAAGGTCGATGCCGGCAGCCCTTTTGAATTATACAGATTTACCCTGCCGGGATTATTACTCCATGCATACCGAACGGCAACAGGATCAGGTACTTTCGCACTCCACACTTTTATTTTGTTCGGCGCGATAATACGGGCTTTTGCGTTCACGAAATGTCCATCCTTTCCGGCAATAATAAAATTTCGCGGCGAGTGACCATCATCTGTAGTCAGCCCTTTACCCACATATTTAAACGTAACGATCAGGCTATGATTTTTCCTGTTCAAAGATTT
Source organism: Balneolaceae bacterium (assembly GCA_035638715.1). Classification (GTDB taxonomy): domain Bacteria; phylum Bacteroidota; class Rhodothermia; order Balneolales; family Balneolaceae; genus SMO-BIN1. The sequence continues at coordinate 9,363 of DASQZL010000369.1, read as the reverse complement.
ATTAATAGGTCCTGAGAAAACAATATTCTTCTTTCCATAGGCAACTTTTTGCGCCACCAGGGCCAGCCGGTCACTGACATCCTTCTTATCCATGGGGTGTACGTCGTTCCAGTCACCAAGGCCAAGGGTTATCGCCATGCCTGTTTTTGGCAATTCAAGCGTTTTTAGTTGCGCTTCCCTGATTTGTGCCCAGCCACTCGGAGCGTTGGGATTAAAGGATTCCTGCTCAAAATTTGGCAACTGCACATACAAAAATGGAAAATTCCCTTCATTCCACTGTTGCCGCCAGCTTTTAATAAGTGTCTCAAACAATTTTCGATAACCTTTTGGATATCCGGCATTGGTCTCTCCCTGGTACCATATCACGCCTTTTATGTGATAATTCTGAATAGGGGCAATCATGGCATCATATAAACCTGTTGGCTTCCAGCGAATAAAAGTTTGAGATTTAAGCGGAGGCATAGCCGCGCCCAGCCGGAACTTCCAGGCTCCCTTCAGATTAACGGTATCGCCGGCAGCCGATATGCGGTAGGGTTTATCAGGGACAAATCCTCCTTTGCCCCTTACATTGATTACGCGAATAGCAATGGTATTTTCACCCTGTTTCAGCACACCGGACGGTACCTGATAAAGTCTCTTAGGATATTTATAGCTGGTTGTTCCCACAAATTTGCCGTTTATAAATACCGAATCGGCATCTACGATGCGCCCGAGCCTGATTTTTGCGGGTTTACCGACCATTCCTGCAGGAACGCTGATCTTTTTTCGAAACCAAACGACCCCATTCACTTTCCCCAGATGAGTAACCGACCAATAGCCCGGAATTTCCATCGAAGACCAGTTTGAAGTGGAAATGTCCGGCGTATACCAGGGCTGCTTCGGATCACTGTATCCCCGGTCTTTTTTCTGCAATTGCTGATACCATTTTTGCATTCTTTTTTGATCACTCTGCTTGATATAATGAACAAGCGAACTGTCTCGGTACTTTAGAGCCTCGCGATAAAATTTCGGGAATTTTCCTTTGAGCGATTTTGCACTGATCCATGACTCTGCCGGTGAACCGCCCACGCTGGCATTGATAATACCAATGGGAATATGGTGAAGCTGATACAATCTTTTGGCAAAAAAGTATGCGACTGCTGAAAAACCACCTACGGTCCGGGGATTTGTTTCCACCCATTTACCTGAAGGCAGCGTCGATTGCGGAGCATCAAAATTATAATGCTGCGGGACGTCAAAATAGCGGATGTTACGGTTATGGGCATTTTGGATTTCGTGCTCATATATCTCGCGGAAGCTGTGCATCGTATGTTCCATATTCGACTGCCCTGAACTCACCCACACATCCCCGATCATAATATTTTTTAGCTTGACGGTATTATTCCCACTTATGGTCATCGTGTAGGGTCCGCCCGCCTTCATGGGCGGCAGTTTAACCGTCCATTTTTTGTTATTATCTGTTGTAGTATGATAGGTTTTGCCGTGAAACTTAATCGTCACCTGCTCGCCCGGTGAAGCCCATCCCCATATTTTCAGCTTCGCATTCCGCTGCAGAACCATTCCATTACTGATGAGTTTGGGAAGCTTGACCTTGGCAAAAGCCGCCTGCTGAAAAATCAACAGGAAGCAGCCAACGCATATAAAAAATATTTTATAATTTTTTTTGAAAAATTGGTATACACTCAACATTATTATCTCCTCTATTTGATATTATATTTAAGCGTTTAGCGGCTAAGAATATTGGCTGACAAGCTACAAAAGTATCCGTTTTGTCATTTCGATCCCGGATACGTTCGGGAAGGGATCTCCCATTTCTTAAAGATGACCTTGATTATAGTCTAAATGCTTCATTATTGTTTGAAATCGCACTTCGACCTGATGGTTGTTCTTGCCAAGGCTCATCGAGAGACTTATGGCTTAGGGGGTTTTCCAACCGCTAATAAGGTTATATTTTATATTAATTAATAAGAAATAATATTTATACTGTTTGAATTTTAAACTTTGCGGGTGATACTCCTTTGGCTCTTGCTTCCAGATTTATCGTTCCCGGGCCTGAACCGTCAGGACGCAATATCACCAGGCATCTGCCCTTAAAGCACTTGCATTTCTGACTTTGAAAACTTTTCATATCATGGGGATTTCCATTTCCGACTGCCGCGATTCCTCCTTTACCGCTAACCTCAAACTGAATCGGAACATCAGCATTCGGTACTCGCCGATCCTGGCGATCTATAACTTCAACGGTGACATACGACAAGTCATTTCTGCTGGCATGAATTTTAGACCGGTCGGCTGTCAAGCGGAGGGCCTTCGGTTCACCGGCTGTTTTGAAGAGCTTATGCTCGACCACTTGCCCATTTTTAATGCCCGAAACCCGCAATTCACCGGGCTTGTATGGTACCTCAAATGCGGCGGTTAATTTCTCTTCTTCTGAAACTGATTTTTCGCCGATCACCTGCCCATTCAATTCCAATCTGACCTTCGGATATCGCGAATAAACGTTCATATTCAATTTTTTGCCGTTTGGCACATTCCAGGTCCAGCTTTGTTGCTCATCGGGCCATCCCCATTTACTGATTCTTTCCTTTTGTCCGGCAGGAATCGGGCTATGCACGGCCATCTCCAGCATACTCTGCTTCCAGACCACATCCCGGTAATAGGACTGCGGTTTTTTGAATCCGCAAATATCAATATCGCCGCAGTATGATACATACCAGGGCCAGGGCATGCCAAAACTCGGGGGCGGAGTATGCGGCCCGGTAATGCGGGAATGACCAATCCCCGATTCGCCCAAATAATCCATACCACTCCAGACGAAATCTCCTATGACCCACGGATGCTCTTCCACCTGTCGCCAGTTCTCCAGGGCTTCTTTGGGAAAAGATTCCGTACCAACCATGACCCGGTCCGGGTATTTTTTATGATCAGAGGTGTATTTTTTCCATAGGTAATTATAACCGCCCACATCCAGCAAACTATACGCCTGTGCAGTCTTCGACCAATCTGGTACGCCATTGATCGCTTCCGTTACAGGACGGGTTGGATCCAGCTGATGGACCAAATCGACCAATTCTTTTTCAATCTTGAGTCCCCGCGGCTCGACCCGATCCGGTATCTCATTTCCAATGCTCCACAGGACAACACTGGGGTGATTTCGGTCTCTCTTTATCATCGATTCAATGTCTTTGCGCCCCCACTGATCGAAATACAAATGATAATCCATGGGCATCTTCCCTTTATCCCAGCAGTCAAAGGCCTCGTCCATGACCAGCATGCCCAAACGGTCACAGGCATCTAAAAAAGCAGGAGACGGCGGATTATGACTGGTTCGTATGGCGTTAAAACCATGTTTTTTCATCAGTTCCACCCGGCGTTCCTCGGCGCGATCAATTGCTTTGGCTCCCAATGGTCCATTGCAATGATGCATGCAGCCGCCTTTGAGGGTTACCTGCTTTCCATTAATTGTAAGCCCATTCTTGGCATCAACCTCAATCGAACGGATGCCAATGTGGGTTTCAATCTGGTCGATTTTCTTTCCATCCTGAATTAGACGGACTTCAGCATGATAAAGATTCGGGTCATCAGGCGACCACAAGGCGGGCGAATCAACGCTTATTAAATGCTTTTCTTTGATCTCATCACCGCTTGCAAGGGTAATCTCGCTGTGAGACTGTCCAGCCTGCTTACCCTCCGGATCAAAAAGCATGGATTTAACTTCAAACGTTTTTTTACTGCCAGAATCATTCTTGATAGTGGACTCCATTTTTACCGAAGCATTGTCGTGGCTCACCTTCGGTGATGTCACATATAATCCCCATTGTGAAAAATGAACCGGCTCTGAAATCCGCAGTCCGACATGACGATAGATCCCAGATCCGCTATACCAGCGACTGTTTCTCCCCGTGTTATCGACTTTTATACTGACGACATTGGGTTGACTGCCGAATCTCAAATAAGGCGTCAAATTGTAGCCGTAACTCGTATAGCCATAGGGATGATTTCCCAGGTAATGCCCGTTGATCCAGGTTTCGGCATTCATATAAATGCCTTCAAACAAAATAGCAACATGCTTGTTTTTATTCTTCTCATCCAGCCTAAATTCTTTGCGATACCATCCGATGCCACCGATAGTATGTCCCGTTGAACCGCCGCCAGGGCTTTTAGGCGAGAATGGCCCAACTTTCCGAGGCGTTGGAGCCGAAGCATAAATTCCTCCCTTATCATTATGACAATACACCCTTACGGAAACGACATTATTGGCGTTTTGCACCAAATCAGCCGGTACGTGATATGCCCGTGCTTTTCCAGACGTGGGCGTATAATAAGAGTAATTATATTCCGGCGGAAATTCGCCCGTCCCGCCAATTCTTGTTCCATTAAAAAAGGCTTCATCCGAATCCGCAATTCGACCAATATTCAATAAAAAATCATCGCCCTGAAGCTTGTCCGGTATTTCTATTTCTTTTCGATACCAGCCGTAAGAACCCGAATCACTCTGATCAGAATATTGATTCCAATAATCAGGCAAATTCACCTTCTTCCAGGAAGTATCATCAAAAGAAGGATTTTTCCAGTTTGTATCATCTCCTTTTTTGAACTTCCAATCCCCCTCGGAAATAGCCATGGAGGGCAATTGATTTTCCTCTGGCAAATCCTCGATGCTCCAGTCGTGAGGCAAATCAATTTTGCGCCAGTCCGAGGCGTTGAAACCGATTTCTTCAGCCCCCGGCACATCCGATCTTTTAAACTCCCAGCCCTCATCGAACAAGCGGTAATTTTCATCGGTAAAATTACCAGCAGGTTGGGACGACCCTGATGAAATTGAAGTTTTATGTGGACGCTGACGAAATGGTTGTACCTCGGGAATAAAAAATCCAGCGCCCAATGTTGCGATGGATAAATTACCCGCTTTTTTTAGAAATTCTTTTCGGTCCATATATATTAAGGAGCCTTATAGTTATATTTTTTCAACTATAATTAAAACAAATTATTCATAGATAAATTGCTTTCCATGAATGCTCTAATAGTTCAGTTCGTCTTATAAGACATTCAACATACGATATATGAGAACCATAATTATATGCCTCTGTTAACTATTTGAAATAATGCTGGGCAAATTTTATAAAATAAGGCCAATTCGGGACCACGGTATGAGGACCAAAATGCTGCCGAAAGGCCAAGTCACCACTTATTAAAGCGGTTCCCATCGGAGGCATTTTTTTTGTTCCAAGTCCCTGTTTTCCAAGTAATCTGTAGACCGGCCCGGCCGCCACTTCCGCCATAAATTGCCCTTTGTCATCCATCCAACGCCCTTCAACTTTAGGATTGCCGGTACTGATAAACACCGGTCGCGGGGCACACATCGCAATGAGCTCATGCGAATCAACCCGTAAATCACTCGCATTTAAAGGTCCGGCATATTTTAGAAAGTTACCATCAAACCAATGATACTCTCCCGTTGAACAAAGAATACCGATTGTTTCACCATAATCTCTGCGGTAAAGCGTGGCTCCTCCCTTCCCCGATGAACCAACCAGGGCTATTGCATACCGCTGATCATACGCCATGGTCACCAGGGCCTCTTTTCCAAAACGTGAAAGGCCTTCGATGCCGACCTCATTGGAATTCACTGCCGAGTCTGAAGCAAGATAATCAAATACGCGGTCAGCACCCCACGCCCAGGCCCGTAATGCTCCCCATTGGTCAGGCTTGCGTGGTTTACCTTTATTGACAAGTCCGATGATGCCTTTGGTCAATCCGGCTCCATTGTCCGCCTGAACCGTTTGCGGCCAGTAAATAGCAAAGCCCCATCCTTTATTGAGCAGCTGTACTTTCCAACTTGGTTTTTTGGATTTATGTTTGGGAAAATGAATACCCGGGGGTAATATATATCCCAAATGAACGATGACCGGTACCGCTTTTTTTGCCTTCGAGGGCGTAACCAGCTCAAGTTTGATATTTACTGAAATAGACGGATAAGATGAATTATCCACATGGCCCCGAAGGTGCTTCACAACTGCCGGAATCTTTTTTATGGTGGTGTCTTTTCTGCTCACCACTTTCCATTGAACAGCAGGAACATTATTCGGTATCTTTCCATAAATTTCTTCACTAAAATTTCGTTTGATCTCCGGACGCTTATATTTCCACCACTCAGAGGAGGTTTGCACCTCTTCTCTGGCATTCAATTTTAAAGGGTCCGGCAAATTGGGATACGGATTCGCTTTGGATTCATCATAATTATTCCATGTTCCCCATGCCGAGCGAATGTATGTGTTCCCCGTAGAATCATACCAGTTATTTGACCCCTCTTTTTTCTGAAAGGTACCGTTTGGCCGACGGGGATCATTGGCCGGTGACGGCAGTGAATCGGGTAATTTAAGATTGAGCGAGTCAATCATATTTCTCCAATGTTTTCGGTTTCCCCGCTCTATCTTTTGCCGGTTATAATTTTGGGCACTCACTCCACTGATAGCTGACAAAGCGATAAGAATACTGAGAACAAAATATTTGAAAATGAAGCGAGCTCGTCTATCCATAATACTTACGCTTTAAAAATTACGTGCATTATTGTTCTATACCGGTATAAATTAGTTAAACCGATTTAAAATAATTAGCCAGGGATTAATAAAAGACTATGATAAAACGACAATCATATCGTCTTCAACCATTCTATCACAGTCTGGCTATCCCTTTATTAAAACCAATTCGAGTATTACAACTTAGTGTCATTTTAAATTGGCTAAATAGCATCTACTTGAAAAAGTAAAAAATAAATTCCACAAAACGCAACCGGTTTCATGAAATATTTTTTCAGTAAATGATGAAATCATTATTTAATTTGCTCTATAGGCACAAAATGGACTTTTAAAGAGCTTTTTTATAAAATTTATTACTTAATTATCTAAAAAAATGTCTGTAAGCATCAGCAACCGGTTGCACTAAGTTTTATTATTTTCCTCCAGAATGGAGATAATGAATTCCTACTTACTGGTTAACTTTTCTGCTGCATTGGCCACATAGATGAACAGCGCTCCTTCAGTAATCACATTTTCATTCTCGTACCATAAAAAAGGCCAATGCGTCTTAAGTTCAGGAAAATTGGGTTTTATGATTAAAACCCCGGGGATGATGCCACCGGGTATGAACGAATAATCAGCCCTGTTTGAACTATAGGCATTTGTCTGGCTATAGGCTCCGACGCCTTCCACCATCGAGATATTATTCACCGGATGGGTCCCAAGAACATAATCCATAGCCCTGAACACAGGTCTCGGGCTAATCAAGCTGGGGAAAGCACGATGCAATTGATAATCAAGCCGGGCATATTGCAATACGGTGCCGCTGCCTCCCCATCCCCCTTTCGTAATGGGTACTCCGTACGGATTTTGTCTTTTCATTTTTTTTAATCCATTCTTATAATTTTCGACAGCAGCACGAACATTTTGTTTATATGAGGCATCCATATACGGTATTGCCCGGGCGGCCCATCCTCCTAATCGATAAAAGTGCTTTTTTACGTAGGGCCACAATTTCTTAATCCGATTTGCATATTTTTGATCTCCCTTCGTTGTGATTAGTAATTCCATCGCCGCTTTCATTTCTTCCGTTTTTAACGGGCCGCCGGTGGTATTACCGGACTTAAAAATGACCGGTTTTTGGCTGTGATCTTTTTTCCAAACGCGTATTGCTGTCTGCCGGCTTTGGGTTGCCAGGGTATCATTATACCCTTTTAGAACACGACTGGCCGCAGCCAGAGCTGCTATTGAACCATAGTCGAGCGGGGTAGATTTATTGGTAAACGCCCAGCGATCATCCGGTCGACCTGAATATTTCCCCTTGGTTTGCAGACTGTCAAGGCTTGGATCGTAAATTTTGTTATCCGTTTGAGTTGCAGCATCCCCCAAGAGCGTGTACTGTTGGAGCGTTGGTGAAATAATGCCATTAATGGCATGGCCCACCACTTTAAATTGACTAAGAAGTTGTAAGGTACCATGTTGGATCTGCTGAATAATATCCGGCACGCCATCGGGATGATGCAGATTGACATATCGATTCTTTTCATTGACACTCGTTTCATCCCATTTTATATGAAACGCTTCTTCCGCATGGACCAGTGTCAGAACCACTGCATATTGACTTTGGGTACGGATATCATAATCTCCGGCATCGAACCAGCCTCCAACATTTAGCCCCGGAATATGTTGTCCGGATTTAAAGCGCGTGTCGGTACTATCACCCTGCCGGTACATGTCAAAATGTTTATGATTTATAGGGGCCTGCCGCGCGTCATCCATGTGTGAGAGGCCGTGCCACACCCGGTAGCGATCGTTGACAAAAACATGATCCATCTGTACCGGTAAAAAAGTAGCCAGCGTGGATTGCCAGACATTTTTTTTGAATACATTTTTAGCAATACGGAAAGGGCGGGTCTGTTGGTTTCCATATTTTAATACATAGACTCCGGGCTGCCGAACTGATGAAAAATTAAACCTTTTATATTTATATCGCAGATATTTGCCCCACGTCTTCGGTTTACCGCTCAGCTCCTTCACTTTTTTTCCATTCGGCAGTAATCTGTCAAGCTCAATCTCACGAGATTTATTGTCATTAGGGTCTTCTTCTATAATCGCAACTTTTTTCTGGCCGGGCGTATATCCTATTTGAGAATGACCAATCACCGGCTTTCTTTTCCACCCGGGTGTGATATTGGGGGTTACCTTCCATTCAACTACTTTCCCCTTCTTATTGGCCGGCAATAAACTGCGAACGACGTACCAGCCGTTCTGCGCCTTATTGCGGGCATCATACAAGGCAAGATGTCCTTTAACGGCCTTGATTTTAATCCGGGTTGAAGCATTTCCCGGCGACATCACCAGCGTTGACCCTTTGCTTAGCGGCGAGGCCTCAAATTTACCCGTTTTTGCTTTATGCATGGGACCAAATGGATGTCGTGGAAACAATCCGCTCCGCCCGTCTATCAAATATGATTTGCCGAAATAGGCTGTAGGCAGAAAATCCAGGTTAAATCCTGCTCGCCCCTGCAGCTTTTTTGGCAGAGGCTTATTCAAATAAACGCTGATAAGAAAACTACCGCCATCTTCCCTGACGTGTATTGAATAATGAAAATGATAGTCCGGATATGACAACGCAACCTGAATAGCATTTTTGTCTCTTTTTATAGTGCGATTAGATAAAACAGAAACAGGATCCCATTGTTCCGGCGTATTCGACAGGCGAACATCTCCATTGGTGACAATTCTTTTACCATCCTGAATCAGTTCGATACCGCTTTTTTTGGAGTCGCCAAATTCCCGGCTGTACGAATTGTTGAAGACAAAGACATTCACCCCTCCCGCCTGG
>DASQZL010000368.1:0-2980 GCA_035638715.1 Balneolaceae bacterium | reverse complement strand
CTTAAGCAGCGATGTTTCCCACTGATTGGCAAGAACGGTATACCACATAAGCCAAAGGCGATGCTTGCCGTCAATAAACAGCACGGGATTTATGTCGGGAAATCCCTTCACATCAGCCATTACAAACGGCGGGCTCCATTTATTGCTGCCATATTTTTTCCGGGCCCCAAATATTTTGACATCATCCGATTGCCGCTCTCCGCTTCCCTGAAACCACGCAACAAGCAAATCACCATTGGATAATTGGACGATCGTCGAGGCATGCACGTGATCGCTTTGAAATGGCAAAACATTCCCGGTATGAAATTCAGGGACTTGCCCAAAGGCCTGAAACGTGCACAGAATCAAGGCAACGGTGATCATGGCCGGCTTCCCAAACAGATTTTTAGAGTTTTTCATGGGGTTTATAGTTGATTTATGATTGATAATAGAGACCTTTGTAGAGCAACTTATGTCATCCCTGCCGTGGGCATCGTTCAAGTGAATCCCGACGAGCATTCAAAATCAACTGTCGGGACGTGGCATGCCACATCCGTACAAAATGTGTCGATCGTTGAAATCAGTTGAGAAGTCTAAACCATAAAATAGTTACTTAGCCATTAGAACCGGTTTAAAAATTGTTTCGCTTTATCCACCGGATGAGGATAGGGCTTCGTTTTCTTTACCGGACCCGTTTTTTCCACCCATTGCTCTTCCCACGCTTTTAATTTGCTGCTCTTGCCTGCGAGGATCATCTTCACCCGCGGTATATAATACTCCTTGATGAGTCCACTCCACATCTTGGCGGCGTAGTCATCGATGTCGCCGCCCCATGTGGTGATCTGCCGCTTGGCATCCTCCTCAAAATGATGCTTTTCAGCCAATGTCTGCCCCCGCGATCGGGCCTGCTGGAGCCAGCGGCTTAGCCGGTCCCCCGGGTGGGAAGCCATCAGCCGGTTGGCCCCGTCAAGCAGTCGAATGACATTATCCTCGGCGGCCTGCTTTTGACGCTTATGCCCGGCGGCTTGCGCCTGCAGTGCTTTTGTGTAGTATTGGTCGGCCCGGACGCCCAAATACATGGCGGCCAGCAACACCGCATCATTGCGGTAGAGTTTGCTCTTTTTTAATTGCCCGGAACAAGCTAAAAAGTGCTTGACGGCCGATTTAAAAACGGCAACAGAGTCCACGACGCTCCCCTTTCGTTTTGGATTGGGATGGGCAACCTGCCAGGCGAATTTGTGATGCGGGGTAACCGGCCCGTAGGCTGATTGTTGCAACTGCTGCCAGGCGCGGGCCATTTGTTTGGGATATCCGCCGTAGCGGGCCCGGCAATAGGCAGGGATCCATGTTTTTAAATTGATTTTTTGGTCTCTCCAGCCCATATCAGCCAGCAGCTCGTAGATAACTTCATTATTTTCAATTCCTTCAGGGGCAAAACCAAAACCGATCAGATGCCGGCTGTAAGGAGACTTCAGCACGTTCGTGGAAATGGAGACATATCGGGAAAGATCCCCCGTCCAGGGCGTTTTTCTGCCAAAGTTGGGAATCGTGCTATAGACCCACCGCTTGCCATAATACCCTTTCTGTCTTTTCCAAATCGGGGTGCCCTGCCATCCGCCTCTTGGAAAAAGGTTCAGGATCACCATCTTATCATTCGGCACTTTTGACAAAAAGGCCTGAAGCGTCTGGGGCGACCAGAACTTCCGGGCGCTGCCAAACGCCCAGCCCTGGGTGACCCACACGGCACTGGAGTCTCCGGCAACAATGGACCGGTAGATCGATTTCCCATAATCGGCCATTATCCTGTTTTTTTTGGAGGGATTATTTTTGGGAACCGGCGGCCGCATCTCATTAAAACTGTCGGAAAGAAAGAATTTAGCGCTGCCAAACTCTTTTTCCCACTGCTGGATAAACAGCTTGCCAATCTTTTTAAAATAATCGGAATTCGGCGATAAAATATAGGCATGGTATTGCTTCGAAAACCCGCCCCATCTTAATTCCCTTATTTTTACGCCGGGATGTGTTTTAGCGAGCTGCCTGGGGACAAATCCACCAAAGGCCGGGACAATAGGCGTCATCCCCAGCCGGTGCATCCGGTGAAGAATCTTATGCTCCAGGGTAATCTGATGCTGAAGCCAGCTGTCAGGCAGCGGTCCATCCCAGCCGTCAATATTGCCCATGCGGTTCCACGGCAGGTAGGCCGGGCCGGTAAAATAGTGGTCGATGGCGTTCTGGCTGAGACCCAGTTTCTTCCACACGCGGGCTTCTATCGCCTCCGTGCCCACCAGTGCCAGCGGCATATTCATGCCGTGCAGAGCCATCCAGTTCAGTTCTTTCTTCCAGCGCTGCCAGCTCCAATAAACGGTGTTATAGCCGAAGGTGACAACATTCAGGTAGTAGCGGTACTTATAGGGAGAGGTCAGCCGTTTTGTAGAATAGTCGGGCCAGCGGGCCGGCAAGCTCAGATGCTTCCCGCTCCAGGTCACCATGCTGTGGCAGGCCTTCTGCAGGTACTGATTAAAGCCAAACGTCAGGGCGATCGTGCTGCTTCCCCGGATGGTCAGATGCCCGTTTCGAGCATTGATTTGATACGTATCCCGTCCGTTGGGCGATGAAATAGCCTGTAAAGTTATATTCTTCGCCCTTTTTCCGATAACGCTTTCAATAACCTGCTGCGCTTCATGGGTGATCGAAGTTGCGGGTTTATGTCCGGGTTGACCATGAGGGGTGGCCGGTTGGGCGGTAGCAACAGGCGCCATTAAAAAGAAAAGAACAGCAAGCAGTGACGATATCTTATCCATATAATATTAATGATTAACTAATTTAAAACCTTAGACTTAAAACAATTTTACCTTTCTTTATATAAAATTGTTTAAATAAAGATTTATTTCAATATAAAATTATTGTTTTAATATCAAAATAATGTTTAAGACACGTTCATCTCTTTTGAGTAGACTTCTTTGTAGAATAGCAAGAACATCATTCGCTTTTTTTCTTCCCA
>DASQZL010000367.1:0-3277 GCA_035638715.1 Balneolaceae bacterium | reverse complement strand
GGCGACATATAAACTCAACATAAACAAGGAAGAGCGCCAAGTTAATGTAGCCCCGGATACTCCTTTACTCTGGGTATTGCGGGATCATTTAAATCTCCTCGGTACCAAATACGGATGCGGCATTGGGCAGTGTGGTGCCTGTACCGTGCATTTGAACGGACAAGCTGTTCGCTCGTGTTCCGTCCCCGTTTCAGCCATCGGCAATGCGGAAATAACAACGATAGAAGGCCTCTCTGACAAGGGCGACCATCCCGTGCAACAGGCCTGGCTGGAACATGATGTGGCCCAATGCGGCTATTGTCAGGCCGGACAGATTATGAATGCTGCCGCTCTGTTGAAATCCAAGCCGAATCCGTCAGACGAGGAAATTAAGGCAGCGATGAATGGGAACTTATGTCGTTGCAGTACCTATATTAGAATAAGAAAAGCCATTAAAACGGCTGCTAAAACTTAAAATCGAGTATTATGGATAGTGTAAAAACATCGATGGGAAGACGTACTTTTTTGAAAACCATGGCTCTTGGCGGTGGTGGACTCATGCTGGGATTTAGCTGGATGTCATCATCAGTTGATGATACTGACGTTGGGGATCTTCCGGAGGAATTAGTTAATATCAATGCCTTCATAAAAATAGCTCCGGATGGAGAGGTAACAATAATGTCACCTAATCCTGAAATTGGCCAGAATGTAAAAACCTCAATGCCAATGATAGTCGCGGAAGAGTTGGATGTTGACTGGAAGCAGGTAAAGGTGGAACAAGCTCCACTCGATACAAATAAATATACTCGACAGGTAGCCGGCGGAAGCCAATCCATTCGGCAGGGATGGGATAGTCTTAGAATGGCGGGAGCAACAGCCAGACTTTTACTTGCGACGGCTGCAGCTAAAAAATGGAACACAAGCGTTAATAATCTTACAACTGAAAATGGCATCATTAAAAATCCTAAGACAGGGGCCCATATCAGTTATGGTGAAATAGCGTCAGACGCAGTTTCGATCCCGGTCCCTAAAAAAATCCAGCTGAAGGATCCGAAAGATTTCAAAATAATAGGCGGTTACACCAAGAATGTTGATGGCTTGGATATCGTAACTGGTAAACCACTTTTCGGGTTGGACTTTACTCGAAAAGGCATGACACTGGCAATGATTAAACATCCCCCTGCCTTTGGTAAGAAATTAAAATCCTTTGATGCAACAAAAGCCAAGTCGATACCCGGCATTAAGGATGTGTTTACCATCGATACGAGTCTGGAAAATCCACAGTGGTCAGATGTTAATGCCTTTAATAAATTAATTGTAATTACGGGCGAATCCACATGGCAGCTTATGAAGGCCAAGAAAGCATTAAATGTAGAATGGGAAACTACCGGTGATTTAGAGAGCAGCCAGGATCATAAACGAAAACTATCGGAAGCACTTACCAAGAAAGCGGGCAAAGTGACCCGAAAAGACGGAGACCCGGAAAGTGTGGTCAGTAAGGCAGCAACCGTTGTCGAAAGAACCTATACTGCCCCATTCCTTGCTCATAATACCATGGAACCGATGAATTACTTTGCGAATGTGAACGGCAACCACGCCGAATTGATCGGGCCTGTACAGACTCCCGCTGCTTTGAGAACGTCGGTATCACGATTTTTAAATATTCCAGAGTCCAATATAACGGTTAAATTGACGCGTATAGGCGGAGGTTTCGGCAGGCGACTATATGGAAATTTTGGAGTAGAAGCCGCCGCAATTTCAAAAAAAATTGGTGGGCCGGTAAAACTAATTTACTCAAGAGAAGACGATATGACGCAGGGTACATATCGCCCTGCATATGCAATTAAATACAGGGGGGCGCTTGATACAAATGGACAATTACTCTCTTTTGAGGCAAAAGGAACCGGTATTCCTTCCAGTCCGCTTTATGCCAACAGGTATCCTGCAGGAACTGTTGATAACTATTCATCTGAAAATGTCGGGATTAAATCAAATATAACGACCGGGGCATGGCGTGCTCCGAGTTCAAATTTTACTGCTGGAGCGGAGCAATCTTTTATCGATGAACTGGCAGAAGCTGCCGGTAAAGACCCCATCGAATTTCGACTTGAACTTTTTGACCGAGCCATAAAAAACCCTGTGGGACAACATAATGATTATGACCCTGAACGGTACGCTGGTGTTCTAAAATTGGTGAGAGAAAAATCGAATTGGGGGAAAGACATGCCTGGAGTTTACAGAGGAGTGGCGGCTTATTATTGTCACAACTCATATGTAGCCCAGGTTGTTGATCTGGTGAAGGATGAAGACTCTAACATCCAGATAAAAAAAGTATGGGCCGCTGTTGACTGCGGCATTGTGGTAAACAGGGAAGGAGCGATAAATGAGGTCGAAGGTGGCACCATAGGCGGGCTGGGACATTCTATGTACAGTCAATTAACCTTCGAAAACGGAGCTCCAAATCAAGATAACTTTGACAACTACCACCTGATGAGAAATTCGGAAGCGCCTCTGGATGTTGAAGTCTTTTTTGTTGATAGTGATGTACATCCAACGGGCCTGGGAGAACCCCCACTTCCCCCTGTCATAGGTGCATTAGCTAATGCACTTTACAAGGCCACCGGCAAGCGGTATTATAATCAACCTTTCATGGTTGCCGACCAAGACATGTTAGTTCAAAAATCTTAGTAATAAGTAAGTATAAAAAACGGGAATTATGGAAACATATAAACTCAATGTAAATAAGAAAGAGCATCAAGTTAATGTAGCCCCGGATACTCCTTTGCTCTGGGTATTGCGGGATCATTTAAATCTCCTCGGTACTAAATACGGATGCGGCATTGGGCAGTGTGGTGCCTGCACCGTACATTTGAACGGACAAGCTGTTCGCTCGTGTTCCGTCCCCGTTTCAGCCATCGGCAATGCGGAAATAACAACGATTGAAGGCCTCTCTGACAAGGGCGACCATCCCGTACAGCAGGCCTGGCTGGAACATGATGTGGCCCAATGCGGCTATTGTCAGGCCGGACAAATTATGAATGCTGCCGCTCTGTTGAAATCCAAGCCGAATCCTTCGGACGAGGAAATTAAGGCAGCGATGAATGGGAACTTATGTCGTTGCAGTACCTATATTAGAATAAGAAAAGCCATTAAAACTGCTGCCAATGCCTAAAAATTGAGGCTGCTTGAGATAAGAATAATAATTTATTTGCTTTTCATGTCAATACCGGCGGAATACCCGAAAGCCTTTTAGCTGCAAATAGATTTCCAGCTATTGCTGTCGATAATTATTTTGCCG
>DASQZL010000366.1:0-3080 GCA_035638715.1 Balneolaceae bacterium | reverse complement strand
GATGCATTAATGCGCCTCATACCACATTTGAGAGCCTTCACTGCGTTCAGGATGACATAGCAGGATGTGATTTTGCATTTATTTGCCACAATTTATTATCCTAATAATTGACTCCTAATTTAAGTCTTCTTATCGATGAAAGATCTTGAATGATGATTCGATTCATACTCACAGAACGAAAATATTGATAGTTCATCGTTTAAAAACTCGTGCTTATAGGGGGTATCCCTCAAGCATAAGATGCCATCAAAGCAGGTTTTAAATTATCTGAGCGTATCTTTAACCACACAACAAATTCAAAATAATAATACCACTTTGAAGAAGTAAAAATTTAAAAAACCCGAAGAAACAGCTTCCGTTTAATAATTGTCAATTATGCCTTGTTCCCCGTATCTTTAAACGGCAAAATTTTAATGAATCTGAATGAGCAGCGATCACTTTCATGGAAGAGTTGCATATTTATAATACGCTCAGCCGTAAAAAAGAAAAATTCAAACCTATCAATGAAGGATTCGTCGGCATTTACGTATGCGGCCCTACGGTTTATGGTGATCCGCATTTGGGCCATGCGAAAAGTTATGTCTCCTTTGATGTTGTGGTCCGCTACCTGCGCTATCTTGGGTACAAGGTACGCTATGTGCAAAATATTACCGATGTGGGACACCTCACTGATGATGCCGATGAGGGCGAAGACAAGCTGGAAAAGCAGGCAGAGGTGGAACAGCTTGAACCGATGGAGATTGCGGAAAAATACACCTATAACTATTTCCGCGATATGGACAAACTCGGGGTGAAACGACCCGACATCTCACCCCGGGCGTCCGGGCATATCATAGAGCAGATTGAGATGGTGAAAAAACTTATCGAAAACGGCCATGCCTATGAGGTAAACGGTAACGTCTATTTCGACGTCTCTTCGGATAAGGAGTACGGTAAGCTCAGCGGGCGAACCATTGAAGAACAAAAGAGCGGTACGCGTATCAAGACCGCAAGTGATAAACACTCGCCAGAGGATTTTGCGCTCTGGAAAAATGCCGATGACGGGCATATCATGAAATGGCCTTCGCCCTGGAGTGTTGGTTATCCCGGCTGGCATGCTGAGTGTTCATCCATGGCCACGAAATATCTTGGCACCCATTTTGACATCCACGGCGGCGGGCTTGACAACCAGTTTCCGCATCACGAGTGCGAAATAGCCCAGAGTGAGTGTGCCTACGGCAATACTTTTGCCAACTACTGGATGCATAATAATATGGTCACGCTGGAGGGCCGGAAAATGGGCAAATCACTGGGAAATGCAATTTCGCTGGATGAATTCTTTCGGGGTGATCACGAATTGTTGAACCGCGCCTGGCCACCGCAGGTCATCCGGTTTTTCCTTCTGCAAAGTCATTATCGAAGTACGACGGACTTTTCTGAGGAAGCACTCGAAAGTGCCGAAAATGGACTCCGGAATTTACAATCTATCTTTCAGCTGATCGAAAACGCGGAACCGGGATCCGGCTCACCCGTAAACGTTGAGGCGATCCGGGGTGAAATTGAAGAAAAACTGAATGATGATTTTAATACGGCACAGGCCATTGCGGTGCTCTTTGAAAAGCTCAGGGAAGTTAGAAAACGAATTAATGAAAATGATACGCCTGAAAATATTGATGAGCTTCACGATTTTCTGAAAAAAATGGCGGAAGGGGTACTCGGTCTCTGGCCATGCAAAGAGGATGTGCAGTCTTCAGATGAGGAACGCACCGAAGCCCTCATTGAAATGTTGATTGATATCCGCAACCAGGCACGCAAAGAGAAAAACTTCGAGCTGGCTGATAAAATACGTAATCAACTGGCTGAACAGGGCGTTGAAATTCATGACGCCCCCGGCAAAACAACCTATGATATACATAATCATTGATGAAGAGAATATTTTTATATATTCTTTCAATACCCTGACAACTTTACTTTTTTAGAGATTGAAATAAAAATCATCCGAAGGCAGTTTTATCTATAAATTTTTAGCTTACATCCAGTAAAACTTCAACTACAGAAATACGCCCATGCAAATAGCTCACCTCGTTTGGAATACCAATCCGGTCATGGTTGATATCGGAACCCTTCATCTTCCTTTTCCTGTCTCTGTCTGGGGACTCGTATTGGCCGTAGTGATCATCTGGCTCGGCTATTCAAAACTTACGCCCGAAGCTGAAGATGATGAAAAAAAACAGCCAGAACCGGAGGCATGGAAGGTGTGGGCGCTTGTAATCGGGGCGTTTATTGTCGGCCAATTAATATTTTCGGTGTTACCTTCGCCGGTCATACGACAGATTGGCCCCATTCGTCCCCGCTGGTACGGTCTAATGTTTGCCCTGGGTTTTGTGTTCGGCTATTTCGTGATGTTCCGCATGTTTAAACACGCCGGATTAACACAGGACGACCTGGATCGGTTACTCTTTTATATTCTAATTGCCACGGTTATTGGTGCCCGGCTGGGACAAATTTTCTTTTACGATTTCAATTTTTACCTGCATCATCCCGCACAGATTATAATGATATGGCACGGCGGACTGGCAAGCCACGGAGCCGCCATTGGCATTTTGGTTGCCATGTATCTGTACGAACGGAAATATCCCGATATGGATTATCTTTGGCTCGCTGATCGTGTTGTCGTTGTCGTAGCAAGTGGCGGAGCATTTATTCGCATCGGTAACTTTTTTAATTCGGAGATTGTGGGCAAACCAAGCAATTTGCCCTGGGCGATTATTTTTCCGCGTGCGCATGTCAGTCCTGCTTACGTACCCCGTCATCCTTCCATGTTATATGAATCCCTCTTGTGCATCTTCACCTTTTGCCTGCTTTGGGCAATGTACAAGCACTACAAAAATAAGCCTCCGGAAGGTTCTATGTTTGCCACCTTTCTTGTTGTCATATTTGGTATCCGTTTTTACCTTGAATTTTTCAAAACACATCAGGCTCATTTCCCCACGCCGATCTTTGATATGGGGCAATGGCTCAGTATTCCGCTCGTCATTGCAGGCTTGTGGATCATGATTTTTAAAGTGAACTGGAAAGAACGTTCGGTATATGAAAAGAAA
>DASQZL010000365.1:0-2136 GCA_035638715.1 Balneolaceae bacterium | reverse complement strand
CGGCTCAAAATAATGCCACAAAAGAGCTGAAACTTTTCGATCCAGCTCCCATGCTTCATTATCCGGTTTCCATCGTTGGTCCTTGTCATTTTTGGTCGCAAAATAAAACACATAATCTCCATGAGGCGCGTTGACTAACACAGCTTCTGAATGAGAAGAACTAATCATACCCTGTTTGGAAGCAACCTGCACATATGGCGGAATTTGAGAAAGTGCATAGTCATCCCAATAGGTGCGCGTCAAATCACGGTAAATTCGCTGGCTTGCAGCAGAACTAACCGCTTTCCCCTGCCTGATCATCACCAATAAATTTGCCATCTCCCTGGGAGTGGTTTGTCCCCAGCCATATTTTTGCCAATTCTGACTGCGACCCGGCGTCCGCGAATTCACCCGCGTGTACTTAAATCCATGGCTGGCAAGCCACTTGTTTATAGTTTTGCCGCCTCCGGCCAATCGTTGACACCAAAGTGCCGCAGTATTATCACTTCGCGCAAGCATCAACGTGACTACGCGGCTCAAATCCGTCTTGGTACTGTCTTTAAAAAATTGCATCAATCCCGATCCTCCATGAGCCATTGAATCCCTGTATATTAACGATTGATGATATGAAAGCTTCCCCTGCTTAATCTTATTAAAAATACCAATAACGATCGGTATTTTTACAATACTGGCTGTGGGAAAAATGGTATCAGCATTTACCCCTGCCTCCTGCCCTGTTTGCAAATTCCGGACATACACCCCTGCTGTGCCATGAAATGAATTTAATAATGACTTCAGCTTTTGTTGAAGATTTTGATCGACACTATTTTGGCAGAATGATCGCTGTGTAACTAAAAAGAGAAGCAATAAAAGAGTGGCTAAGCTTGTAAATTTTTTTTCCATAGTTGACGTGTACTCTATTTATTTGAATAAAAGCTACACAGCACCGATGCTAATAGCAATTTTTATCTTTTAAACCAAAGAACCTGATAGTCCATGAAACTATTTTAAGAGGCCTTTGCAGAACCCTATATGTCATCCCGATCCGCCCGACTGGCCCTGTGGAATGCCACAACGTGGCCCCGGCAGGCCGGGATTCCACGGGGCTGGCGGAGAGGGATCTCAAGCGATAATACCATATGTCATCGCTGAAAAGGGATTATCAGGGACCACATTTGAGATTCCTCGTCTCCCGACGGCTGTCGGAATCCTCGGAATGACCAAATCTTTAGTATTGCAAAGCCCTCTTTAAAGGAGTGAATTATTCCTTTTTAAATTCAGTTTAGATACACTCACATAAAAACGCTAAATAAAAACCGTTAATTCATGCCAGAGGATCCATCTGTAAACGAAACTCCTTATAGCGAAGAGGAGCTGCAACATTTTAAAAAACTTTTAGAGGATGAGTGGGCTGAGACGAACGAAAACCTTGATAATTTACATGCTTCACTCGAAGATATAGAGAGTAATACGAGCGATGAAAATACCGCGGCAGCTCATCATCAAAGCGATGTTGCCAGCGATGAAGATGAGCGGGAAAAGCTTCTTATTATGATCGGCAAGGAAGATGAGAAAATGGATGAAATTAAAGCCGCATTGGATCGCATTGAACAAAAGACGTATGGCATCTGTGAAGATACGGGAAAAAAAATTCAAAAAGGTCGTCTTGAAGCTATTCCCTATACTCGTTACAGTGTCAACGCCAGCAAAAATCATTAGGCAGTTTTAAAAGATTCCTCAGTGGCATTTTTTGCCTTATAAGGCGTTCATACGTTCTTGATTTGTGATAAACAACACCTTTAAAATGATTATTCCCTCCTCATAAATCTAAATATAATAGGTCCTGTATTTTTAGCTAAATCTGTTAAAGTCAAAAAAATTAAATGAATTAAAAGTCTGTGAACTCTGTGGTTTTCTTTTCCATCATGACAATGATTCAAAAATATCAGCATCGTCCATCTTGATTTTAAAATAGCCACTGTCACCGGGTTAACGAATCTCTTCCGTATTAAATAATTCTAATCGAATGAAAGTTGTGTACGATGTAAATTGTCATAGGCAAAGCCTTTTCAAAGGTCATAATCTATATGGTCTTGATACTAATCTAAATTATATCAAGATGAATTCGGAAGAAAAAACACAACATGAGATTACAGT
>DASQZL010000364.1:0-6318 GCA_035638715.1 Balneolaceae bacterium | reverse complement strand
TCCGAATGTAGTTGAGTTTAACATATCAAGAGATAGTTACTCCCCTTTTATTAAAAATTCTTCATTTAGAAACGCATTTTTTATATCTTTGGCCCCATAAAGCAAACTTTTAAAATTCTGGTCATTGAAACGCCTCGTATTTTTTGCCTCAGGCTCCGGGACGAATTTTCAATCCGTAATAGATACCATCCATACCGGGCCGGCTGATGCCCGTATTTACGGATTAGTTTCAAATAAACCGAAGGCCGGCGCACTTGAAAGGGCAAAAAAACATGATATTCCGGTGAAAATTTTGTCTCCCGCATCGTTTGCAACTCAGGAAAAATATGCGGAAAATTTGCTTCAAACTTTGCAGGCATGGCAGCCCGATCTTATCGTACTGGCGGGTTACCTGCTCAAAATCCCTCCCTTGGTTATCAAGGCGTATCCCGAGCAGATTATAAATATTCACCCTTCGCTGCTGCCGAAATTCGGCGGAGAAGGATTTTACGGTAAACGCGTACACAAAGCGGTCATTGAAGCCGGCGAGGCCCAAAGCGGCTGCACAGTACATATTGTTGATGAAGCCTACGACCAGGGTCCCGTTTTGGAACAGCGCCGTGTGCCTGTACTCGATAACGACACACCCGAAACGCTGGCCGAACGTGTACTGGAGGAGGAACATGAATTGCTCCCGGAAGTGATTTTAAATTATTTTCAAAGTTAGGTTTTACGAATTATTACACGAATCTGCACAAAGAAGATACAGGAAATCAATGTAAGGAAGCCTTTGAACCTTGGATTAAGTCATTCCGAGGAGCGAAGCAACGAGGAACCTCAAATGCGAACTCAAGTAATGCCCTTTAACAGACTATAAACAGTATTGCAATTTGAGATCCCTCTTCTTCCGACTACCGTCGGAATCATCGGGATGACACTTTAGATTATTCAAAGTTCTTTAAGAAACTGTGCGGATCCTCTGTTTAACTTTATGATATATTTTTAGAACGAAAATTTAAACTTTCAACATTTAATAAAATAATTAGTGGATCTACAACCGCTCTCCGAACTCCCTGAAACTCCTTTACAAATTAATCGTGCCCTGCTCTCCGTAGCCGATAAAAAAAATATCATTCCACTGGCTCAAACATTGCATGCGGCCGGCGTAGAAATCATATCGACCGGCGGCACGGCTCAAAAAATTCGCAATGAAGATATTCCGGTGACCGATGTCTCTCAAATCACCGACTTTGAGGAGTGCCTGGACGGTCGTGTAAAGACGCTGCACCCGACTATCCACGCTGGTATTTTAGCGCGAACAAGTCACCAGGCCGATTTAGATGAACTTGAGCGACGGGACATCACCCCTATCGAACTGGTCGTTGGTAATCTTTACCCGTTTGAGGAAACCATCAGCCGGGATGATTGTACGCCGGCTATGGCAACAGAAAATATCGACATCGGCGGGCCCACCATGATCCGGGCAGCGGCCAAAAATTTTGCTCATGTCTGCGTATTGACCCATCCGGATCAGTACGATGATTTCATTGTACATTTTGAGAAAAATAACTCGGTTGATTTCGAGCACCGCCAACACTGGGCGCAGCAGGCTTTCAATCACACGGCCCAATACGACGTTGGGATTGCAAATTATTTTAATGACCTGCAGGATGAAGATAACGTGACCCAGCTGAACGTGGCGCTCCCAAAATCGCAGGAGCTGCGGTACGGGGAAAATCCACATCAAAAAGCGGCTGTATATGGCCGGCAAAAGGATATCATAGACTGTTTTCACGGAAAAAAGTTAAGTTACAATAACTTTTTGGATGTTGACTCGGCGCTTAATCTTATTGCCGACTTTGAGGAAAGTCCGCCGACCTGCGCTATTTTCAAACATACTGTTCCCTGCGGCGTTGCCGTGGCTGAAAATCTAAAATTGGCCTGGGATAGAGCTTTCGCCACGGATACTTCCTCCCCATTTGGCGGGATCATTGTGGTGAACCGGCCGCTGGATGTGGAAACGGCCGGGGCTATAGATCAAATTTTTACCGAAATCATTCTGGCGCCTTCATTTTCAGCGGAGGCCCGGGAGCTACTTCAACAAAAGAAAAACCGCCGGCTGATTCGCATCAAAAAATCCGTCAAAAATCTTTCTTTGCGTTCATTTCGATCCATTTTCGGCGGAGCGCTAAGTCAACAGCAAGATCAGGGAAAGATCGACTTTAACGATTTTAAAACAGCCACCGAACGCGAACCCACCGAACGGGAAATCAATGATCTGCTGTTCGCCTGGAAAGTGGTAAAGCATGTAAAATCAAACGGTATTGTGTACGCCCGTGACGGGCAGACCATCGGCATCGGAACCGGGCAAACCAGCCGCATCGAATCCTCGGAAGTGGCCATAGCCAAGGCGCATCAGGAAGGATTGTCGCTTCAAGATACCGTCATCGCTTCAGATGCTTTTTTCCCATTTGCCGACGGACTTGAGGCGGCCGCTGAAGCCGGCGCTACCGCAGCTATTCAACCCGGCGGCAGCATCCGTGACGACGAGGTCATCGCTGAAGCAAATCGGCAGCAAATGGCAATGATTTTTACCGGTAAACGGCATTTCAGGCACTAAATTTTCATGTTAAAGCGTTAATTTATTTAATAGTATCTATTCGCAAATCAGTGAACAAAATTGTATTTTAATAGAAACTTTTCTGCGAACATTAATCTCTTAGCATACCGATTTTTTTAAACTATGGAAAAGAAGACCTCTGAAGTAAAAAAAGGAAAACAAAAAAAGGGGTTTTTTGATTGGCTTTACAGCGACATTGCAATTGATCTGGGAACAGCCAACACCCTTATTTACGCACGAGATGAAGGCACGGTACTTAATGAGCCTTCCATCGTGGCACTTGATGTGCATAACGAGCAGGTTGCTGCAGGTCATCAGGCCCGGCTCATGCACGAAAAAACACACAAAAATATTCGAACCGTTCGTCCACTGCGGGATGGAGTCATCGCCGATTTTGAAGTAGCGGAGCAGATGATCCGCTCGATGATAAAAAAAGTGAAAATGAAATGGTATTCGAGCACCCGTCAGATGGTTGTCTGCGTACCAAGCGGTATAACCGAAGTGGAACGGCGCGCGGTACGTGATAGTGCCGAGCACGCCGGAGCCAAGGAAGTTTACCTGGTTGAAGAACCGATGGCTGCAGCCATTGGGATCGGGTTAAATGTCCACGAGCCCATTGGTAATATGATTGTTGATGTAGGCGGCGGCACCACCGAAATTGCCGTTATCGCCCTCTCCGGCATTGTATTTGCCGAATCTGTACGGCTGGGCGGCGATGAACTGAATGAAGATATTATCAATTATTTCCGGCGGAATCATAACCTGCTCATTGGCGAACGCACAGCCGAAAGCATTAAATGCGAAATTGGCTCAGCGACGCCACTGGATGAAGAAGTGGAAATGGTTACCAAAGGTCGTGATCTGGTCAATGGTGTCCCGCGAACACGAACGGTGAGTTCCAAAGACGTGCGTGAGGCGATGTCCGAATCAGTTAACACCATCGTCGAATCCATCACAAAATCTCTGGAACAAACCCCTCCGGAACTTTCGGCTGATATCCTGGACCGTGGCATCATGCTGACAGGTGGCGGCGCAATGTTAAGGAACCTGGACAAGCTAATTATCGAGACGACGGAGCTGCCGGTACATATTGCTGAAGATCCACTTACAGCTGTTGTACGCGGCACCGGAGCTATTCTCGAGGACCTTGAATATTACCGTACGGTGATTACGTAATCACGGTAACAAAAAGTGAATGAACTCGCAACTAATACGGATATCCCGAGCTAAAGATTACATCCTCACTGCCTTATTTCTGATTATTGCAACCACCTTATTAGTCGGACGCAACAGGGGAGGAATTACAAATCTGCGGAAAATATCCGTAACAGCTTATAGCTATCTTGAAGAGCCAATAGCACAATTTCACTTATACCAACAGGCAATAAAAACGAATCGTAAGTTACGCCGGCAAAACGTAATACTACGTGATTCACTTAATCGCCTGCAGTGGGAGCAGCATCAAAATAAAAATTTGCGGTCGTTACTGAGGCTCCGTGATTCCCTGAACCTTCATCTCTACCCGGTTCGGATTATTGGCAAGGAACTTCATCAGGCCAATAATATGCTGACAATTGATGCCGGGTCAGAAAACGGTTTAAAAAGAGGTATGCCGCTGATTTCAGCACGCGGACTGGTGGGAAAAATTGTGCTTACTTCAC
This sequence comes from Balneolaceae bacterium, assembly GCA_035638715.1. Classification (GTDB taxonomy): domain Bacteria; phylum Bacteroidota; class Rhodothermia; order Balneolales; family Balneolaceae; genus SMO-BIN1. Next base: position 2,058 of record DASQZL010000364.1, on the reverse strand, counting down.
CAAAATATGCTGAAGTAATTCCCTATTTTAACACCTTATTTAAAATTAGTGCCAAGTTACAAAACTCCAATGCCTATGGAATTGTCAGTTGGGACGGTGAAAGCAACAGTAAACTCGAACTCCGGTATGTACCGCAGACCGTTCGGGTAGCCAAAGGAGAAACTGTGCTTACGTCAGGTTATAACCGGCATATCCCACCGAACATCCCCATTGGAAAAGTCACAGGATATAAACCCAATAAGGGCAAAGGCACTCAGCGTATTTTTGTTAAACCCGCTGCAAATATTTATTCTATTTCAGCAGGCTTTATCATAACCAGTAAACCGGATTCCTCCAGAGAAATTTTAAGTAAAAAATATCAGCAACTTTTTAATGAATAAACAGTCTGTTATAAGAGTTGCTCTGGGGATTATAGCGGTAATACTACAGGCTGTTTTATTCCGTCATCTGTCGGTGCTGGGCATGCATCCGGATTTCGTGCTCCTTTTTTTGCTCTGGTACATGACCAAAGGCAGCCGAACCACCGCTATTTTAATGGCTGCTTTTTTGGGCTTCATGCAGGATGCATTACTTGATTTATGGGGACTGAATATGTTTGCCAAAACATTAATAGCCTTTATTGCTCAGCCCTGGATTTATGAGAACATGAAAAATCGCCGGGAATTTCCCCGGATTATAACGGTTGTTTTCCTTGCAACTTTGGCACATAATCTTATTTTTTTAATACTGAGTTCGCTTAGTAAAGCGTACAGCGCTGAAGTCTTGTTTTGGAGACACTTTATCGGCGATACCATTTATACGACAATTGTAGCAGGAATAATTCAGATTATCAGAAATCAAGTAACGGACTATTTGTAAGAAACCTTACAAACTGTTTGGTAATCATCCTTTGTGACATAGATATTACCAGCTCTCCTGATCCTAAAACGGACTGATGAAATATTTTTTTATGGTAATCTGGTAGTTACACACGCATGCCACAATAGCTATGCTAAAAGAAAAGGAAGAACGCTCAAAGTTATCAATCAAGGTACTTAAGATAGGCATGATTGGCCTGACTGTGATCATTCTGGGCCGACTTTTTCAGCTTCAAATCCTTGATTATGGCCAATATCGCCCTCTGAGTCGCAAAAATGCGCTTCGACAAAAAGTAGTAAACCCTGCCCGGGGGCTTATTTATTCTCGCCACGGAAAATTATTGGTTGATAATAAACCCACGTACTCCATCACCATTACCCCGGCCAATTATGATACTACGAAGACCCCCTTACTGGCTAAGCTGCTCAATATCCCTGTAAAAAAATTAAAAAAACGTATCAAAAAAGCCCGTGAATATTCGTTATACCGTTCCTCCAAAATTTATACGGATCTGAATTTTAAGGCATTCTCAAAAATTGAGGGAAATATCTGGCGCTTGCCGGGGGTGGGACATGAAGTTGACAGCAAGCGCCACTACCCCGTGGACAGCCTTAAAGCCTCACATATTTTCGGTTATCTCCGACAGGTATCAGAAAAAGAATATCGAAATTCCGATAAATACAATCTGGGTGATAAAACAGGTAAAAGTGGCCTTGAACAGCAATACAATAATTATTTGTGGGGCCAAAAGGGGACTAAATACATATTGGTTAATGCCATGGGCCAATCGCTGGGGTCTTACAAAGATGGAGCAATTGATAAGCCCCCCACAAAAGGGGCGAATCTTTACACCTCAATCGATACGAATCTACAGCGACTTGCGGAAGATCTGATGAAGGGTAAAAAAGGAGCTGTTGTTGCTTTAAATCCACAAAACGGGGCGGTTTTATGCATGGTCAGCGCACCTGAATATGACATTCGCAAACTTTCCGGACGAATCAATCAACAATACTGGGACTCGCTCAATACCGATCCCAACCGGCCGCTTTTTAATCGGGCTGTTTCAAGCCGTGAGCCCCCCGGTTCAACTATCAAGCCCCTGATGGCTCTTATTGCATTGAAACTTGGTGTTATTACTCCACAAACCATTATTCATAATCCCGGTTATTTTTATCTTGGTCGTCGTTATAACGATCACGC
>DASQZL010000363.1:0-2324 GCA_035638715.1 Balneolaceae bacterium | reverse complement strand
ATAGTTATAACACGCGACTTTATCAATTTGAAAATGGTTTGCTGTACGTGTTATCCGACAAAGTATTGTTTAATCAGGGAGAGCGTACCTACGCCGTTGTGAAGTATAAGCCATTTTCGCATCTGGAAATTTGGACAAAATTTGGCATCACAACCTTTGAAAATCAACAGACGATAAGCAGCGGTCTGAATGAAATTCTGGGAAATCACCGGAGTCATTTCGGTATCGAAGTACGACTCGAATATTAGCGCTGTACTTTCCTTGTGATTATTGAATCATTCATCATAATTCCATCGTTGGTGTGTTTTACTCTTCCTTGTTTTGCTAACCACCGGACGGGTTTATCGTAGTGAGAAGTTCACTAAAATCGTTGAGTGTTACCGGCCTAATCTGTTTAATTTATTACGACTTCTATTTCGGAACAAAAAATTAAATAGAATGACTAATCATTTAAACATTGGCCATAATAAGAGCAAACCTTCATAAAAAATAAGAATGATGTCAATATCGTTTTAAAACAAAGTCTGATATTGACTTGATAATGAAAAATTGCCAAAGATCGGGTTTGATAGTTGCTTTAAATACGATACCTTTGGCAAATAAACAACGTCTTGATGATACGCTGATACACACCATTATAAACTGCGTTATATGATGCAAAAAGTTATTGAAACGGCAAGAAAAGCCGGTGAGAAAATTCTAAAATACTACGAGGAAGAGGTTAAAGTTTATCAAAAAGATGATAATTCACCGCTTACCAAGGCCGATTTAGCGGCGCATAATATCATCTTAAAGGCACTGTCAGAGATAGATCCTGATACGCCGGTCGTCTCCGAGGAAGCGGAGATTCCGCCTTATGCTGAACGAAAGGACTGGGGCCGATTTTGGATTGTAGATCCGCTGGATGGGACCAAGGAATTTATCAAGGGAAATGATGAATTTACGGTCAATATTGCCCTTATTGAGCACGGAGAACCGGTGATTGGAGTGCTCTATATTCCGGTTAAAAAAGAACTCTTTTATGCCCGAAAGGGAGAGGGGAGTTTTCGGATAGAGGGTGATGGCGCGCCGGAACAGATCTTTTCAACACCGGCGGATAAATCGAAGCCGCTGAATGTGGCTGTCAGCCGCTCGCATCAATCCGAGTCGTTGAAAGACGATTTGGCACAGCAGCATATAAAAGTTAAAAAATTTATCCCGGCAGGCAGTTCACTTAAATTTTGTCTCGTTGCACAGGGCATCGCTGATATTTACCCGCGAACCGGTCCGACCATGGAATGGGATGTGGCTGCCGGAGATTGTATCTATCGCAATTCTGCCAAAGAGGGACAGCATGATTCACCCTTGCGATACAACAAAAAAGACTTGAAAAATGATGGCTTTTTGATTGGATTTTAATATCAATCCATTCGGATAAAAGTTGAAGATTATGTGCTGAATGTTTTACCTTCGATCTATAAATTTAAGTTTTTAAGATTAAAAATTTAGCATTGCAAAAGGAAGAAGAAAAATTTAAACCAACGGTACTGTGGTTTACGGGTTTATCCGGCTCCGGTAAAAGTACCATATCAGAAAGAGTGTATGCAATTTTGGATGAGCAGGGCTACGAGGTGGAACATCTCGATGGAGATGCCATTCGTAATATCTTCCCTAAAACCGGATTCTCGCGAGAAGAACGCAATGCTCATATTAAACGTGTAGGCTATCTGGCCAGCCGCCTGCAAACCCATGGCGTTTTTGTTATCGGGTCATTTATTTCTCCTTATCGTGAAGCCCGCGATTTTGTACGTAACCTCTGTGATGACTTTACAGAAATTTATGTTTCCACGCCGCTTGAAGTGTGCGAGCAGCGGGATGTAAAAGGCCTGTATGCTAAAGCGCGGAAAGGTGAAATCACCCAGTTTACCGGCGTTGACGATCCTTATGAGGAGCCTGAGAATCCGGAACTGACGATTGATACCACTGATTTAAGCGTTGAAGAAAGCGTACAAAAAGTATTGGATTTCTTGTCAGCCCGCTCAATTTGAGATGCTGATAATTTTAAGCAAGATTCAAAAAAATTGATCTTCCGGATAGGACTAATTTAAAAAGCTGCAGGTTTTTGGATTCGTTATTTAATATTCAGAATATGATATTTACAACAGTATTTTGCAAAACCAATAATTATTTTATTGTTTGAAAGTTCATTTTAACGATATTGATGATTACCATAATCATAGCAATTCATTATGAAAAATTATAAAATAAGCCATATTCGTCAATTGGAATCCGAATCGATTCACGTAATGCGTGAAGTCGCCGCACAGTTTGAAAAACCGGTGCTT
>DASQZL010000362.1:0-8684 GCA_035638715.1 Balneolaceae bacterium | reverse complement strand
GAAAATGATGTGATAATGGGCATTCGGCACCTGCATTATCCATTGTCAGGAATTCAGTTTCACCCCGAGAGTTATCTAACGGAAGTAGGAGAAAAAATTATGGCAAACTGGATTGATATTTGCCGTAAGCAGACGAAAGCTGCCATAAAAAAGGATGCGTAGAACAAGTTTATCTACTAATCAGTTGAAGGAAACATATGGATCTCATTTAGAGGTTACTAAAACACCGCTTAATCCTCTCTCAATGTCCAGACAGGGAGGGGCTAAGGGGTGGTCGAATTAAATTCAAATATGCTCTAATCGTGTCGGTCCAAAGAGTAAATTATTATATATAACATTATCATCAAATGAATTTAAAAAATATTTTTGAAAAACTGGCGCAGCATCAGAACTTAACCCATAATGAGGCGAAAAATGCTTTACGCGGAATTATTGAAGGGGAAGCCGGCGTGGAAGAAACAACCGCTTTTCTGCTCGGCATGCGGTCAAAAGGGGAAACGATTGAAGAATTTACGGCATTCGTGGAAGTGATGCGTGAGGCCGCCATTCATCCCGATGTCGATATTGATGGAGCGGTGGATTTATGCGGTACGGGCGGCGATAACAGTGGCACTTTTAATATTTCAACGGCCTCGATGTTTGTGGTAGCTGGTGCGGGCGTGCCGGTTTTAAAACATGGCAATCGGAGCGTTTCAAGTAAAAGTGGCAGTGCGGATGTACTCGAGGCGCTTGATATTGTAGCAACGCTCCACAAAGAACAGATTGAACAGGTTTTTGAAGAGACGGCAATGGGATTTATGTTTGCTCCGCACTTTCACCCTGCAATGAAGCATGTAATGCCCGCCCGGCAGGTTCTGGGTATTCGATCATTTTTTAATACGATGGGACCGCTGCTCAATCCGGCGGGAGTGAGGCGTCAGGTTGTCGGGGCTTTCGATAAGCGTACCGCCCGTCAAATTGCCGAAATCCTTTCCAATCTTGATTCAACGCATGTATTTAGCGTACACGCCCGGAATGGGATGGATGAGATTGGCCTCAGTGCCCCTACGTTTGTATATGAGCTAAAGGACGATGAAGTTGAGGATTTGCAAACATTCGATCCCGTTTCACTGGGATTCGATCCCGTACCCATGCAGGAATTGCAGGGCGGCGACTCTTTTTATAATGCCAATATCATTCGGAATATCTTGCAGGGCAAGGCGACGGAAGCCCAGCGTAATATTGTACTGGTCAATGCGGCCTTTGGCATTCGCGTCTCGGGTAAAGCAGACAGCCTGGAACAGGCCAGGGATATGGCAGAGGACAGTATCGATTCGGGGGCCGCGATGGATGCCCTCAATCGTATGAGTGAAGCAACCAATGACGTTATGAATATTTCCTGATATGGCCACGATTTTAGAAGAGATTGTAGAGCAGACAAAGACAGATCTTAAGAAGCGAAAACGCATGATTTCCTTATCTGATCTGGAAACGCTCCCCGATTTTGAACGGGAGCGCCGTTCTTTGTGTGAGTCACTTTCGCAGGCCGAAACCGTTTCGGTGATTGCTGAAATAAAAAAGGCATCCCCTTCGAAGGGAGTGATAAGACCGGATTTTGACCCGCAAAAAATTGCTGCACAATATCGAAAAGGCGGTGCTGCTGCGCTATCGGTACTTACAGATGAGCCGGCATTTCAGGGTAGTTTGGAATATCTTGAAATTGCTTCAAATGAAGTTGATATTCCGTTGCTGCGCAAAGATTTTATCGTAGACCCATATCAGGTAAAGGAGGCACGGGCGTACGGGGCAGATGCGATCCTGCTTATTGCCACCATTACGGATGGGCACCAGTTGCAGGAACTTCATCATGCTGCTGACGAACTTGGTTTGGAATGCCTGGTTGAATGTTATGGGGAGGAGGATCTGCAATATGTCGATTTTGAACAGCTAAAGATTCTTGGCGCAAATAATCGCGATTTACATGCATTTGAGGTTGATGTTCATCGTGGTATTGCCTTACTTCAATCAGCTCCGGAAGATACCGTTTTGGTATCGGAAAGTGGATTGAACAGCGCCGGTGATTTAAAATTATTATTTGATGAAGGTATTGATGCGGCCCTGATCGGTGAACATTTTATGCGTCAGCCTGATCCGGGCCAGGCGGTGAAAAAAATGCTCGATGAATTGGAAAAATTAATTAATGATAATAATTCCCAACAGCTTGCCTGACACCTTAACAGAAGGGCACCCAAAACACACAAAGACTCAAAGAGTCGCTTGTTTAGCCCTGTATTCTCTTTGCGCCTGCGCAACAAAGGGTTCTGAAGAAAGGTTCGAAACTTCGAGTAAAAGAAGCTTATATTATAATGCCAGCTAATAGAATAAAACCCAAAGTTAAAATTTGTGGTCTTACGAGCCTTCATGATGCCCGTTTTGTGGCCGGGGCCCGGGCTGATTACATGGGATTCATTTTTTATAATGAAAGTCCGCGTTATATTGAGCCCGGTCAGGCGGGAGCCATTATCAATTGGGTGGAAGGCCCGGAATGCGTAGGTGTATTTGTAAACCAGCCGCTGGATGACGTAAACCTGATTGCACGACAAACGGGCGTGGATATGGTTCAGCTACATGGAGATGAACCAAAGGCATACTGCAGCCTGGTCGAAAAACCGGTTATTAAAGCGATTCACATTTCGGATGATATGTCTGCAGAATCACTTGAAGAGGAAATCGATGCGTATCGCTCAGAAGTTGATTACCTACTCTTTGACACAAAAGTGGAAGGCAAATGGGGCGGAACCGGGCAGTCGTTTGACTGGACGACCCTGCAAAAATTAAGCGGAGAAATATCATTTTTTTTATCCGGGGGATTGAATGCGGGCAATATCCGGGCCGCTTGTGAGACGGTTCATCCCCATGCCGTGGATGTTTCAAGTGGCGTTGAAAGCGAACCCGGTAAAAAATCTTTTGATAAAATAGAGAATTTTATGGAGCAAATACGTGAATTGTAATCTAAAAGTTGTCAGCTATTAATCCTTAGTGGTTAGCTGTTATTTTTATATTATATGAGTGCTGAAAACTGACATCTGATAGCCAATACATCCAATGAATTATAACTTACCTACAGACAAAGGCTACTACGGCAAATTTGGCGGAAAGTTTGTCCCGGAAATCCTTATCCCCGCACTCGAGGAACTGGAAGAGTCATATCGAAAAGTGTGGCAGGATGATGATTTTCAAAACGAATTTCAAAATTTGCTTAAAGAATACGTCGGCCGTCCCACTCCGTTGACATTTGTCAACCGGTTAACCGACTATTATGGAAAGGCCCGGATTTACCTCAAACGTGAAGATTTATGTCATACCGGCGCGCATAAAATCAATAATGCCATCGGGCAGGTGCTGTTAGCCCGTTATATGGGCAAGAAACGTATCATCGCCGAAACCGGGGCCGGTCAGCATGGGGTTGCCACCGCAACGGCCTGCGCAAAATTTGGCATTAAATGCATCGTTTATATGGGATCCGAAGACATGGAGCGCCAGAAGCTGAACGTTGATCGCATGCGTTTGCTCGGTGCGGAAGTGCGTAAAGTAGAGAGCGGAACGAACACACTGAAAGATGCCACCAACCAGGCTATCCGCGACTGGGTTACACATGTGGATGATACTTATTATGTGATCGGATCAGTGGTAGGACCGCATCCATACCCAATGATTGTGCGTAATTTTCAACGAGTCATCGGCAGGGAAGCTCGCGAGCAGATTAAGGAGGCGGAAGGGCGAAATCCTGATTATCTGCTGGCTTGTGTGGGCGGCGGCTCCAACGCTATTGGCTTTTTTCACCCGTTCATTGAAGATGATAATATTCGCATGATTGGATTGGAAGCGGCCGGTGAGGGCATTGAATCCTACAAGACGGCTGCCTCGCTAAATCGTGGGAAACCGGGAGTGTTGCACGGGTCGCTCAGTTTTTTGTTGCAGAATGATGAGGGCCAGGTTCAACCGGTACATTCGATCAGCGCGGGACTGGATTACCCCGGTATCGGACCCGAACATGCGCATTTGTTCAATTCGGGACGAGTGCAGTATGAAGCTGTTACCGATCAGGAAGCTATTGAAGGAGTCAAATTACTATCACAAAAAGAAGGAATTATTCCGGCGCTTGAGACGGCTCATGCGCTGGCCTACCTGGAGAAATTAATGCCCAAAACAACGGAAGATGAAATTTTGATATTGAATTGTTCCGGACGCGGTGATAAAGACATGGGCACCATTTCGGAGTATTTGTGAGGACAATTTTATGGTTTGAAAGCGGAAGCCTGGGTATGTATGCTTCAGCTGGCTTAAAATATAGATTTGATATCCGTAGCAGAGCGTCGGATACAGTTAAAAATTTAAATCATGCAAAGTTCTTAGTGTAACCGTGTGGATTTCTCGGCTTGACTTTATGCAGCGAGGTATGACAAAAACCCGATGTAGAACCGAATAAATAATATTTATCATTTTATGAACCAATAGAAAATAATGAACAGAATTAACGAATTGTTTGCAGGACACCAGGATGATTCAAAAATTATGAGCCTGTTTCTTACAGCCGGCTATCCCGATCTGGACTCCACAGCAGATTTAATTATTGGTTTGGATGAAAATGGAACGGACATGGTTGAGCTCGGTATGCCGTTTAGCGATCCACTGGCTGATGGCCCCACGATTCAATATTCGAGTTCAAAAGCCCTGGAAAATGGTATTACCATCGGGCGCATCTTTGAAATGGTAAAACAGGTACGAAAAAAATCAGAAATTCCTATTATATTAATGGGATACCTGAATCCGATTTTGCAATATGGAGAGCAGCAATTTTGCGAACAGGCAAAGGCTTGTGGCGTTGATGGACTGATCGTTCCGGATTTACCTCCTGAAGAAAGCAGTACGCTCGAAAAATCAGCGCGGGCAAATGATTTGTCGTTAGTCTATCTGGTGGCACCCAACACGCGCGATGAGCGCATGCAGCTTATTGATGAAAAATCGGATGGTTTCGTATATTGTGTATCTGTTACGGGCGTTACCGGCGCGCGTGAGGGTGAAGAAGTCTCCCGATCGGTAAGCCGGTTTATTGAGCGGGTGGAAAAAAATATCACAAAAAATCCCATTATGATCGGATTTGGAATTAAATCACACGAGGATGCCCAAAAAATTGCTGCGCGTGCTGATGGATTTATTGTTGGCAGTGCATTGATAAATACGATCCGTGAACATTACCCGGCGATGGGATGGAAGGAAAAAGTGTTTGATTTCGTTAAACATTTAAAGTACGGTTAATATAATATGTAAATGAAGCCCAAAGCCTATGAAAAAGATATTCTACATTGCCGCCATTTTAAGTGTAGTTTTCCTGGTTGAAAGTTGTCATGGTGATTACCGTGCTTCTGCAATTGGCCCTAAGAATCAGATTATCGTGATAATGGATTCGACGCAGTGGCACAGTAAAACCGCAAATGCTATTCGAACGGTTTACGGCCGGAGCATCAAAACCATACCGCGTTGGCAGGCCCTGTATGATCTCAAGTTCCGGGATTTTAAAACCGACAGTCAGTTGAATCAACTTAAGAAGTACAAAAATATCATCATCGCCGCACCTATTTCTGATTCTTCCAATACCGCAACGTATATTCGCGCGCTGTTGAGCGACAGCGTACGACATGCAGTGGAACAGGGAAAATATTTCGCCTTTCCGCTAAAAAATCAATGGTACAGGAACCAGTCTGCTGTCATATTGACCTCAACCAGTGATTCTGTACTGGCTCAAAAAATATTAAATGCGAAAAATACGCTTCCCAAACAGTTTCTGAAGCGGACCCTGCAACGCTATAAACAACAGATTTACCACCTGGGTGAAAAGACGGCTATTGAGGATTCATTATGGAAGGAGCATGGCTGGAAAATTCGGGTGGAACACGATTGGTATGTGCATATCGACACTTCAATCACACAAAAAAATGGGGCACATACGGGTTTTCTCACTATGCGCAGAAATTTATCTCAAAACCGGCGCTGGTTTTGGGCTTGGTGGACCGACAGCCCGCCGCCTCAAGATTCACTTACGCCTAAATGGATCAACCAAACGCGCGATTCACTTATGAAGAAGTATATACGTGGTACGCGCGACAGCTCGTATGTGACGACAGACTACAAGCATTTTCCTGTGAAAACGGATACCGTAACGCTTGATGATGGTCATACGGCATACGAAACACGCGGCGTATGGCATATGACGCACGGTGCAATGGGCGGTCCGTTTGTAAATATGGCTATTTATGATAAATATACGGGGCGGCTGTTTTTGCTTGAGTTCGGTCAATTTGCGCCTAAATACAGAAAAAGGCGCTTCGTTCGTGAATTCCAGGCAATGTTGCTGACATTTCAGAGTGACTCTACGTGGAATCAGAAAAAGAAAACATCGAATACAGCCAAGTGAGTGACCGAGAGGCTTTTTTGGAAGAAGCACTGGAGGAAAGAAAGCAAAATTACCGCTTTCGTTCCTTAAGTCCACTAAAACCATCGGGAATCATTGTAAATAAAGAGGGGAATAGCTATATCGATTTTAGTTCGAATGATTACCTGGGACTGGCTGGTCATCCCGATATCATTCAAAAATCGGAAGAATATTTACAGGCTTATGGCGCTGGATCTCGCGCATCTCGATTGATTAGTGGAACATACGAAATTCATTCTCGTCTTGAGGAACAGTTTGCCGGGGTGTTTGACAGTGAGGCAGCACTGCTGTTCAACAGTGGATTCCAGGCCAACAGCACAATTTTAGGCACGGTGACGAGTCGTCATTCCCTCATACTGGCCGATAAACTGTCGCACAGCAGTTTGCTGCAGGGATCGCTTAGCAGCCGGGCGGATTTTCAGCGGTTCAGCCATAACGATACCGTTCATCTCAGGGCGCTGCTACAAAAAGCACAGGAGCAAAATTACGATCGCATCTGGATTATAACGGAATCGATATTTAGTATGAATGGTGACCGGAGCCCGCTGAATGAAATTTCGGCCCTTGCCGAGGAATTTGATGCCTGGCTGTTCGTCGATGATGCGCATGCTGCAGGCGTATGGGGGGAAAAGGGCCTCGGACTGGCAAAAAATATTCCAAATATTGACATTTTACTGGGTACATGCGGCAAAGCGTTTGGCAGTTTCGGTGCCTATGTGATTTGCAGCCAAAAAATGAAGGAATATTTGGTTAATTTTTGTCCCGGTTTCATATATACAACGGCGCTCCCACCGGCGGTAATCGGGGCTACGCGGGCCGCCCTTGATCTGATACCGACACTGCAGGAAGAACGGGAGAAATTTCACCAGAATATTGAATTTTTTTGTCAATCAGCCCGTGAGTTAGGATTTGATACAGGATTGTCTTCTACTCAAATCATTCCGCTGATTGTAGGTGACGATCAGGAGGCGCTTCAATTGTCGGATTGGCTTCGGGAAAATGGAATTCTGGCGACGGCCATTCGTCCGCCGACGGTACCCCGGGAGCAATCCCGCATACGCGTGTCTCTTTCAAGTCGCCATACCAAAAAGCAATTAAAGAAATTTTTGAATACGCTGAAAAACTGGAATCATGAGTGATATAGAAATTTTAGCTTATCATGGCTGGGGTTTTGATGCCCGTTGCTGGAATAACTGGGAAATGCTGATGCCCGATTCTATAGACTGGAAGAGTATGGATCGCGGCTATTTCAGAGAGCCACGATCGCCTGAATTTTCAGCATCAACTCCGACAAAAATTGTCTTCACCCATTCTTTTGGGTTGCACCAATGCAGCGATGAAGTGACCCAAAAAGCCGATATTCTGGTTATTTTTTCCGGTTTTTTACGATTTCATCCTACGGCTGCGCAGTTTAGACGCCGATCCAAACAGGTCGTTAACCAGATGATCCGCCAGTTTCAGGATGAGCCGCTAAAGGTATTGAAAGTTTTCTACCGGAACGTGTATCACCCGCAAAAAACGTTTGAACTACCCCGGGAAATAAGGGACACTTCACTGCTTTTAGAAGATTTGAAAAAATTGAATACCAGGGAAAGATCGCTACCTTCTGTAAAGGAAAATGCAAATATTTTTATATTTCACGGTACGGATGATGCTATTGTCCCTAAACGGAAAGGACGCGGATTGTTTGATAAATTTGGCAATAAGGCGCAATACTTTGAAATACAAAACAGTGGTCATGCGCTGCCGATGACGCACGCTGAAAAATGCTGGCAGATGATTCAGCCTGAAATTTTGCACCCCGTTCAATAACTGGCGATATGTCTCCCATTTTATCAGAAATATCTCAAGCTGCGACCAATTTTAATCAGGCGGCAGATTTTTATCATAAGCATGCATTCGTTCAACCGAAAGCTGCCAGACAGCTCGCTACATTCATTGAGCAGGAGAGCGGGCATTTGCCAAGCGGTCCGGTTATAGAACTGGGATGCGGTACAGGTTTTTTAAGTAAAAATCTGCAGCATATTTTTCCGGATAGAACGCTTATTCTGAGTGACCAGTCGCCCAAAATGCTGGAGGCTTGCCGATCCCATGTTATAAATGATAATAATATACATTTTGAGCAATTTGACGCGGAAAATATCCCTGCTGATGGCTCAACCTATGCCGTCTCAGCCAGTAATTTTGTAGCACAATGGTTTCGCCGACCAGC
>DASQZL010000361.1:0-5617 GCA_035638715.1 Balneolaceae bacterium | reverse complement strand
CTTAAGGCCCGGAATGATTCCACCAATATTTACGGCGTGATTTTCCGGCCTTCAAATTTCAATCCAAATAAAAAATACCCGGTCATCGATCATATTTATGCGGGTCCTCAGGCTGTTAAAACCCCCAAAAGCTTCCGAAGAGGATATCTGAACAGTGACCAGTCCCTGGCCAATTTGGGTTTCATCGTAATCAATGTTGACGGACTCGGCACCGCTGAACGGTCAAAGAAATTTCATGATTTTTCATATAAAAATTTAGGCGATGCCGGTATACCCGATCACGTAAAAACAATCAAATATTTAGCGCGAAAATATTCGTATATCGATACGTCCCGTGTTGGTATCCTGGGTCATTCAGCCGGCGGCTATGATGCTGCACGGGCTATATTAGTCAGACCAAATTTTTTCAAGGCAGCATTTGCAGCCTCCGGCGATTACAATTTGCGTGTGGCTAAAGCCTGGTGGCCCGAGTTGTATATGGGCTATCCCGCCGGGCCCGACTACAAAAAGCAGAACGATGTGCGTCTGGCTTCAAATCTAAAAGGCAAGCTGATGTTGGTTCACGGTGATATGGATACCAATGTGCATCCCGCGGAGCTGTACCGAATGGCCAATGCCCTCGAAAAAAATCAAAAAGACTTCCAAATGATGGTAATACCGAACTATAGTCATGGTATTACTCGGGATCCTTTTTATATAAAACTAAAATGGAACTTTTTTGTTAAAAATCTCATAGGTTCCACTCCCCCACATAATTACAAAATCGGCCACGACCATTAGCTCCTAATTAGTCCTTGCCAACGTCGACCATTTTTCATGGTGAATTTCAAGCCATTAAATTTGAAATATTCGTAAGGCCAAAAACCTTCCAAAAAATAAGGTCTAATCGGAATGGTCATATTTTGTTTAATGATTCACAAAGCTGATAATATATTCTGATATAATATTTACAAAAACTATGTAAATGTTATCAAATATATGCTAATAACTTGCATTAACCCGTAAACTATATTTTATTGATATATATTCTGCTTTGGGGCAAAAAATCAATCAATATAGTATTATGTACGATGGCCAATCAATCTATTTCAGGATACCCAAAACCGATAAGGAAGGGTTTGTGGTACAATATAACGATTTGGATCATTTCTATGACCGCCTTCATCACCATCCCGAACTACAATTAACCTATATCATTGAAGGGACGGGCGATTTTTTCGTCGGAGATTCTATAACTCCCTTTGAACCGGGTAATCTTTTTCTGATCGGTTCAGATCAAAGTCACCTTTTTAAAAGCGACCCAAAATATTTTGATGAAGACAATACCGAGTGTTCCCGTTCTATTTCTATATTTTTCAAGGTAAATTCGTTGGGAAAGGGATTCTTTGATATCGCTGAAATGATGAATATCAGAAACTTGATCAAAAGATCCGATCGTTGTATTAAATTCAATCCGGAGATTTCCTATCACATGGGTGGTAAAATAAAAAACCTGCTTGATAAAGGGGAATTTCAACAACTGTTAGAAATTTTATCCATCCTTAATGAATTAGCACAGTCTGAGGATTATAATTACCTCACAACGATTACCAATTCTCATCCCCCGAGTGACAAAGATAGTAAAAGGATCAATGACGTTATTAATTATATCTTGACTCACTACAATGAGGACATTTCATTAGATGAAATTGCGAAAATTGCGAACTACAGCAGAGCGGCTTTTTGCCGATTTTTTAAGCAGCGGACCCGCAAGACATTTTCCACATTCCTGAATGAAGTACGTGTATCGCAAGCATGCAAGTTATTAAGAAACAGTGATCTGAGTATTTCACAAATATGCTATGAAAGCGGGTACAACAATATTTCAAATTTTAATCGCCAGTTTAAAAAATATACCGGGCGCACTCCCCGGTCCTATGCCAATAAATGTAAAAAATTAACTCCCTATCATAATTTTTCAAATTGAGACAGGAATTTTGAGAAGGGTCTTATCCGGCCTTTTCTCTATCTTTTAGGCGCTTCAGAGCAACCTGCTTTTATCTCATTCCGTTACTCGGTTCAGGATGATACTAAATGGAACATATTTCTAAAATAGGATTACAAATGCTCTATTGCTATTACACAAAGTTCCATTGAGAAGGCTGCAGAGGATCACGGAGAAATTGGCTCAGCGGAACTCTGTGTTTTCTTGGGCCCGTACACCGAAGTGTTTTTTAAAACACGCAGGTTTGTTGCTCTGTGGAACAGCTTCTTTCTCTGCCCGGCAATAAAGACTTAGCTCGAAATCTCATTATTTTAAACCCCTTTTTCATTTTGTTAAGCATATAAAAAATAAGTAATCAGAATGGACGTTATTGATTATTATGTTTCCAGGTTACTATTTTCTCAGCTTTCATAGTTAATAAATGGAGTACTTAATTTTATTATAAATTTCCATTAATACTGATGCGTTTGATGTAAGTTGAAATTTTCAAGAAAAAAATACTTTGCTTCTTTTTTAAATTGAATGAATCAAACAAAATTCCACTCATAAAGGTGCCTTTTGTGTCATTAACAAGTCTGCTCACATTAACTGGCAAAGCTCATTCCTCATTTTATGGCACGCTGGAAATCACCCTAAACTCTGTTTTGAATCCACAACGCCTATCACTATCATTGCATCATAATCGTAAAACAAGCGTTATAAACTATAGATCTAATATAGCTTAATGTTTTCGAACCACCGCACCACTAATCGAACTCTGGCACTTTTTGTTTTTGCTGCTGCTTTTATCCTCTACCTTTGTACCATGGCGCCCACGGCCAGCTTCTGGGATCCCAGTGAGTATATACCGGCTGCCCATTGGCTTGAAGTGAATCACCCGCCCGGCTCCCCTTTATTTTTATTAGTGGGTCGAGTATTCTCAATGTTTATGCCCAAAAATTGGGTTGCGGCCAGCATCAATTTTATCAGCGTTCTGGCCTCTTCGGCGACGATTATGTTGCTTTATCTGGTTATTGTAAGGGTCGTGCGCGAGTTCAAAGGATACGAGGTAGCAAAGTATGCCTATATTGATCGTATTGGTATGTATGGCGGAGCGCTCATCGGGGCACTTGGTTTTGCTGTCACGGGTTCATTCTGGTTTAATGCCGTCGAGGCCGAAGTTTATGCTTCCTCCATGCTTTTTACCTCAATGGTGGTGTGGCTGTCGCTAAAGTGGGCGGAAGAACACGAACAACCCCACAGTGACCGCATGTTGATCTTAATTGCCTATATGGTCGGGCTGGCCCTGGGCGTGCACCTGCTGAGTCTGCTGGCATTGTTTTATACGGGGGCCATCATTTATATCAAGAAAAAAGAATTTAGCTTTCTTTCGGCCTGCGCGGCAGCGGCTCTTACGATCATCGCTTTTCTTTCTATCTATCCCTTTACGCTGAATATTTTGCCCAAAATTCTGAAACACATGAATCATGGCACCTATGGGCTGATCGGTCCGATTGACTTTATTGTCATTGTCGTTGGACTGATGGCCATTGCCATTTATATCACCCATAGAAATGGGTACTACTGGGCTAATTTGGTGCTGGTCGGCTATACCATGATTCTAATTGGCTACTCCTCGTACCTGTTGGTGCCAATCCGGGCCCGAACGAACCCACCAATAAATGAAAATAATCCGCAGACGATTCAACGGTTTATAAATTATGTAGGACGGAAGCAATATGGATCAAAACCGCTGATTTATGGCCGCGATTATAGTAACAAAACCGGTAGAATTAGTAAAAAAGCCTGGTTCCCGCGGCGCTATTCTGCTCAGCCATCCCATTTAAAATACTATGCCCAATACAGCAGTGACTGGTCCTATTTCTGGCATTACCAGGTCGTCCACATGTATATCCGATATTTCAACTGGAATTTCATTGGCCGGGATTCAGATATTTATGGAGCCGGCTGGCAGGGCGGGCTGCAGAAAAGCCATCACAAAAATAACCCAGCCCACGACAGCTACTACTACCTGCCATTTTTGCTTGGTCTGTTTGGGATGCTCTATCATTTTCAACGCGATTGGAAGCAGGCCGGAGCAGTCATGGTGCTGTTTATCATGACCGGTATTGCCATTATTGTGTTTTTGAACCAGGTGCCTCATCAGCCGCGCGAGCGGTTTTATGCCTATGTGGGATCGTTTTTTGCTTTCTCCATCTGGATGGGCATCGGGGCGGCCGGACTGGTGGATCTGGTCAAAGAATACCTAAGATCCAGCAAATGGGCGGCCTATGGCGTTTTGGGATTGGCCTTTTTAGGAGTGCCCTTTCTGTTGGGTTTTCAGAATTTCAATAATCACGATCGGCATAATCGCTATATTGCCCCGGACTATGCCTACAATTTACTGCAATCCGTAGGATATGAAGGCATCCTGTTTACCAACGGGGATAACGACACATTTCCTTTATGGTATGAGCAGGAGGTAATGGGCGTGCGCCGGGACGTACGCGTGGTGAACCTCAGCCTGCTTAATACCAAATGGTACATCAAGGAGCTGCGCGACAATTGGTCGCATAATTCGGCTCCGTTGCCAATTTCCTTCACCAACAAACAAATTAATAATCTCGCGCCGAAGCGGCATCAGCCAGATACGGTCAACATCCCGGTGAACAGGAAAATGCTCAGCAATGCCTATGCAAATGCAAAAAATTACCGCAAAGCGCTCGGGGTGAAACCGGACGTAAAAAAGAAGATGTTTAATAAAAGTATCCGTTTTGGCATGCCGGTCGATTCTCTGAACAGTTCTGTTTCCTGGTATTTCAAGGGGCGCTATTATGGCAAAGACCGCCAGGGAAATAAAATATATTACACGCAAGTACAAGACCAGGTGATTATGAATATTCTAAAAAATAATCACTGGCTGCGGCCCGTCTATTTTGCCGACACCATTCCCAAATCAAGCAAGCTGGCCCTGCAGCCCTATTTGCGCTATGAGGGACAGGCTTCACGCGTAGTGCCTAAACGACATTCGGGAATAAACCGGCTTGGTTGGGTTGATACCGGCATCATGTCTCATACCCTCAGTAAATTCCGCTTCCACAAGTGGACACATCCGCACAACTATCTCAACTCGTATATCCGCCGGATGTTTGGGACCTATCGTATCAGCCTCCAGAAATTATCGGATGCTTACCTGAATAAGGATCAACCCGACAGTGCCGATACATGGCTGAAATGGGGACGAAAAAATATTCCTTTTTATCCTAAAATAAGTACCGATGGATCGATGGTTCGCTACGCCTACAGCTTTGCTCAAGCTGGAGACAATAAAAATGCCGTGGATATGGCGAACGAGTGTGAAGAACGAGTATTCAGCAATTTAAAATGGTATTTCAACAAATATCTTAAATTGAGGCAAAAGGTTGTTAACCTTAAGAATAAATCGAAAAAATCACAGGGATATTCAGAAAGCGGCAAGCAAAGACGGCTACAGAGCAAGATGCAAAATTTAAGTTCCCAAAGTCAAAATTTAGGTGACAAACTTTATGGTGCTCTTGATAATCTGATGATTATTCAGCGTATCTACTATATGGCCGGCCAGGATAATAAAGCAAAGGCCGTAGCAAACCGGGTCAACAATATTACCGGGAAACG
>DASQZL010000360.1:0-2705 GCA_035638715.1 Balneolaceae bacterium | reverse complement strand
CAACTGAAGCTGCGGGAAGACAAACATATTCGCTGTAACCTCCGTAGCTGCCGTGGTTATCAACCATCCCCACGACCTCTTGCCCCACGGTAAATCTGAAATTTTGGTCCACATCGTCACCAATCATGTCAATAGTGCCGGCGATGTCCATGCCTGGAACAAAAGGAGGGTCAAGTTCGGCGTACAAGGCTGCAAGAGCACCCTCGCGCACCATCACATCAACCGGATTGATTCCGGCTGCCCGTACTTTTACACGTATCTCTCCAGCTTTGGGTTGAGGGTCAGGAAGCTCTACGGTATGAAGGACTTCAGGTCCTCCATAATGATCTAATCCTATTGCATACATATTATTCCTCCGGCGATACTTCATTTAAACAGGAAAGGGCATTGAGCGTCCTCGGATAGCCCACATAAGGAAGTAATTGGGTAATCAAATTGATCAACATTTGCCGATCGTTCCCGACATTGGTATTGCCGCGAATATGGCCTTTGATTTGCGATTCGGTACCACCCATCGCGATCAAAAACGAAAGAGTGATTAGCTCTCTGGTCTTGATATCGAGTCCATTCCGCGTATAATAATCTCCGAAACAATTCGCCGACAAGTAATGCTGAATATGGAGCAAATCCTCTGGTGAATTTTCATACAATGAGTCGATTACATCGCCAAAGATCTCTTTTTGGACGGACAAGCCTTTGTCATGGCGTGTTTCGCGCGTAGTTGTTGATTGCTCTTCCAAAGGCAGCTCGATTCCGCGTTCGGTAAAAATCTTATTGGTTGCATTTACGAAATCAGTCACTTTAGAGAATCCCACATAAGGAACCGCCTGGTATAAAATTTCTTTAATTTCGACAGGAGAGACGCCCATATTCAAGGCTCCATCAACCATCACTTTATACTCTCCCAAGGCTTGACTGCCCAGCGTTGAGGCCAATATCACAATCACTCGGATTTTGGAGTCCATTGCGTCGTGATTGATTACTTCATCAAAAGCAAAATTGGCAAACAATTCTGTAAACTCGGGATCCATTTCCTCCGCTTTTGATTGACGATTCGGCCACAGTTCTTCGAGGTTTTTGATTGCTTCGTCTGTTAAATCCATTATTTATGATGTTTTATATATTCGAAATATAGTTACCGTTGCACATTCCATCTCATTTTTTCTTCAATTTGGTTATTGGTTTTTATTATTCAAAGGGATTATAGCCCGGTTTCTTATATACATTCTCCGGTTGGTCAAGAATATTGGGTTTGTATACCTGCTCTGCCCAATTCTCAGGGCTGACTTCTTCGAAAGTCACTGAAACAGCTTCATCGCCGTAACCCAGCACCCTCATTACATCTTTCGTGATTTCCTCGGCCAATTGTGTTTTTTGCTGGTCGGATTTTCCCGGCCACAGTTGTACAGTTACATGAGGCATAATTGATTCCTTTTAATGTTAATCTTTATTGATTATCTCGAGGGTTAACTCTGACAGTTGCTGATCGAGTGCGTTCACTGATCATCGGACTGAGATATTGGCTGCCATCATATTTTTCCCGGTAAGCGTCATCAATTTTGTCGTTTATTTCGTCGCCTTCAACCGGTTCAAAGCTTACTTCCCACTTCTTACCGGCAGCATGGATTCGGCCTGCCTTCTGTTGCATGGCGGATTGATACCATCGGGAATTTTGCCCGTTATAGGCTCGCACATACAAATCACCACCGACCGATACGCACCAAATCCACGTTGGGGTACCGTAGGTTTCTCCATCTGCGCGGAATGGGGCGATATGCAGATCGTCCTCTTCAATGATATTGCGAAGGTCTTCTTTATTCCACGTACTCATAATAAATTCTATACTTTTTTTGTTGTTAATCATTCACATTATTTATTACTGCTAAAAATCATTTATAGCAACAATGCTGTCCCGATTAATGACTTTGAAAAAATTATCATTAAAAACCTAATTAATATTGTTCCATTTCAAATTGGCTTACATCCCCCTGCGGCTTCGCCGCTTTCCCCCTTCGAAGGGGACTAAGGGGGATGGCATTCAATCTATATATTATGTGACCTTAATTATTTAAGAATAAGTTTTACATTGATTTAATACAGTCTATCCCAAAAATATTCGAAATAGGGAATACACCAAGGATTCTTTTCAGGTTATTAGCAACATTTTTAACATAATCATCACAATTCTTTCACCACTTTTGCCGGCACGCCGGCTACCACCGTGTTTGCAGGTACGTCTTTGGTAACCACGGCGCCTGCCGCCACGACCGCATTTTCTCCGATCGTAACATCAGGCATTATCGTCGCAGCCGCGCCAATCCATGCATTACGTTTAATAATCACTGCACCGGGAACCAGCGTTTTCCGATCAGCAACTTCCACCGGGTGATTTTCTGATGTAATATTCACGCTTGGACCGATCATCACATCATCTTCTATGGTGATGCCTCCCAGATCCAGAAATGAACAGGCATGGTTGATAAAGACATTGCGACCCAAACGAATATGCCTCCCAAAATTCGTATGGAATGGAGTAAAAACAGTGGTGTTTTCATTAATTTTTTCTCCAGTTATTTCGCCCAGATAGGTCCGTGCTTCATCTACCTCAGTAGCGGCATTCAGCTTATTGGATAATTCCATCGTTTGATTGACCTGCTTACGAATCTTGGGATATTCCGGGTCATCCATGGGAACAGGCTCTCCGG
>DASQZL010000359.1:0-13740 GCA_035638715.1 Balneolaceae bacterium | reverse complement strand
TTCTGCTACGCTGGGAAAAACAGTTACATTGTTATTTTTAGGATTGATTAGATCCAGGTCACCCGTTTGAGCGGCAGGTACAGCTACGCTGTTTAGTTGAGAGAAATAACGCAAATCATCAAAATTGATCCCTTTATTGCCATTTTTCGGCAATTTAATAATTGATGATGGTTGTTTTACATTCGACTGTGCTTTAGCCATTGGAGTAATCATGGCCATCAGCAGTAAAATTACCAAAAAAATCCGGGATATTTGTTTAGCTATATTGATATGATATATAATTAGACGAATTAATAATGATTTTGTATGGGAATGAATTAATTTTTCTTTATTCATAAGCTATTTACTTCAATTTTTTAGTTTTTTTCTACCAACCAATGGCAAATCGAAATACCCCGATTTTATTTTTTTGATGAATCCTGAATACTTTCAACCATTCGATAAATTCCGGTTTTTCCAGGTGTTTTTGAAGAAGCAAGCTGGCAGGCAGTAAAACGACTATTATCTCAAAATTCGACAGCAAATATTCAATACGATCAACCGTAACCTGCAGTTTTTTCACATCTTTAATGGTTAACGAAAAAGAACAACGTTCCCAGCTAAAGGCGGGCATAATATCCTTCGACTTTAGCCGGGATAAAGGATTATATACACGGATAAAATCCAGGGCTGCTGTTCCATCGATAATTTTAAGCGGAGCTTCCATTTCTAACATTCATTCATGATAGAATCAAAAAAATCTAATGCCGAGGGCTAATATCCACCACCTTCGCTGCCTTCATCGTTTTCTCCTTTTTCACCATTCTCTTCATTTTCACCGCCGTTGTGAATAACTGCTCCTTTTGATGAAAAAACGAGTTCTTGATTTTGCCCGCCCATTTTGATCTCCATTTCATAAACGATCCGGCCGGGTTGAGCTACCTTGTAGGCTTGCCGAAGTTTGGCCTTTCCATAATTATTCTGCATAGCTTTCATCACTGCATTTGGGACCTCGCGTTTTGAGATGGGCGTCTCGGTTTCTTTCCAATGGCCCTGTTCATCAAAATTGGCCGACATCCGCGTGCCGTTCAGGGTGAATTCCGCTTCGAATACGTGTGGGCTTTCTTTTCCCCAGTGAATATTTTTGGCATTGGGGAATTTGGCAGCAAATGCTTTTTTAGCCTTCGAAGTTACATGAATCTGCTGCGCTTGACTTTTATTGACAAACATAAACGATGCAAGCAGCATCGCAGCATAAATGGCTAACTGTTTCATAATATTATCGTTGTTTTTTAGCTTTAAAATTGACTTATATTTAATATAAGGACCATTTCTAAAGTAAATCTTAAGCTCCATCACAATAGGACCATGTTTTATGCATGTTCCATTCTTAACTGACGAGGTAAAATTGGCCTGGAGTATCTTTAGATTTTCTTAAGATTAGCAGTATATATTTTACACTTATTCCGTATATATGCTTTTTGGTTCCCTGCATAGAAGTGAAACCCGCTAAACCGAAGTGCAGGGAAAAATGCATTCAGGCTGAACTTGCCAGGCAGATTATTCCCTACGTACCTTATCACCATTAACCGAAGAATTAGTTGAAGTATTTAACCGGTAGGAGTATGTAAAATGAATAGATTCCTTCGTCGTTCTTTTCTAACGCTCTTATTCGCGGCCGGTATGGCCGTACCCTCCGCCATGGCTCAGAAATCTCAAATTCACGGTATAGTCAAAACGACGAAAGGAAAAGCTCTCCCCTATGCATCCGTTGCTATTTATGATTCTACCACCAGCCAGCAACAGCCGGTTACAGGTACCGCCAGCGATTCCAGCGGTCATTTTTCAATTAAACTACAACCCGGAATCTATACGCTCAGAATTACCTTCTTATCATTTAAACCACACCAGCGAAAGGTTACCCTGAGGCCCGGAGAGTCAAAGTCATTAGGGGTGATTCATCTTTCCCCGACCAAACAGTCTATGCGGGAGATGGAGGTCAAAGGAAAGCGGTCGCAGATGGAATTAAGCTTTTCAAAGCGGGTGTTTCAGGTAGGTCAGGATATAACCAGTATCGGAGGTTCGGCACTGGATGTTTTGAATAACGTGCCCTCATTGACCACAGATTTTAAGGGAAACGTTAGTCTCCGAGGGAGTAATTCTGTGCGGATTTTGATTAATGGCAAACCATCCAGCATCTACAAGAATGGTTCCAGAGCTCTGCAAAGTCTCTCTGCGGATATGATAAAAGAAGTACAGGTCATCACAAATCCGTCGGCAAAATACTCGGCTGAAGGAAGTGCGGGAATTATTAATATCATACTAAAGAAAAAGCAACATCACGGATTTCATGGTGCCGCGAGCTTTATGCAGCGGCACCCCGAAGCCACCCAGCTATCAACCAACCTGAACTATCGCAGCGGTAAAATCAACTGGTTTTTCAATGGGAGCGTCGCCCATGCTGAGGATCCCGCTCATAGCCGGACTTTTCAGCGCTATAGTTCGGCTGATACCTCATATATTTATCGGGCCTTTAATAATGGCAATGAAACGGATTATCACGGCAATTTTAAATTCGGTGCCGATCTACATCTGCCGGGTGGGCAAATACTAACAGCAAGCACATTATGGCATTTTGAGAATAAAAATGATTA
Source organism: Balneolaceae bacterium (assembly GCA_035638715.1). Taxonomy (GTDB): domain Bacteria; phylum Bacteroidota; class Rhodothermia; order Balneolales; family Balneolaceae; genus SMO-BIN1. The sequence continues at coordinate 11,107 of DASQZL010000359.1, read as the reverse complement.
TTGGCATGGAGCCTATATCGATTCAACCTTCAGCGGAACCTTTCTGGATCGTATTGCACGTCATAATCACATTGGTGGCGGGGAAAGCAGCGATGAGACGACCCTGAATTATAAAAATCCGCTTGGCGGCAAAAATCACAAACTCACAGCCAGCGTAAAATATGGATTTCATCATCATAAAGAGTTGCCTCATATCCGCGAGGTAAATTTACAGCAGATATCCGATACGCTTTATCATAATATTACAAATTCTGATAACGGACATTTTTTGCGCGTAAATGCTGAATTTGTCTATCCGGTAGCCGACAGTGGGAAAGTGGATATGGGCGTGCGCAGTAGTCATGTTTGGCAGGCTAATAATTATGTAACCCGGCAAAGACAAAATCAGGGGCCGTGGCAGACGCTGCCGGCCTACAGCAATAATTATAATTTTTATACTTATACCAATGCGGCCTATGTGACCCTTTCGTCATATTGGAAAGCGCTTTCTTACCAATTGGGTTTGCGGGCCGAACAATATCATATTCGAACCTATCTTGATGCGAACAGCCGAAAATCGAAACAAACATATTTGAATTTATTTCCCAGCCTGTTTTTAACATATAAATTCAATAGCCAGCAATCGCTGCAAATAAGCTACAGCCGGCGAATTTCACGTCCTGGTGCCCGGCTTTTACTGCCAACAACCAGTTACTCGGATTCCCGGAGCCGATTTACCGGAAATCCCAGCCTTAAACCGGAATATGCGAACGCCTTTGAAACTGAATTTCTACAGTACTGGAATACCGGTTCGCTGCTTACAAGCGTTTATTACCGTCACCGGACGGGTGTGATACGTCGTATTCAACACTTGAATAATCAGGGGATTATGCAAACCACTCCATTCAATCTATCCAAAGAAGAGGCCTGGGGAATTGAGATTAATGCTGAAAAAGATGTGACGGACAATCTATCTCTTTCTGGCAGTGCAAATTTGTATCGTTCAAATTCTGAAGGAGTATATCAGGGAACGAAGTATCACACATCTACGAATCGTCTTACCAGTCAATTCCAGATAAAGTGGCAAATATGGGAAGGGGTGAAATTTCAGACTTCAATTCGGTATGATGGTCCCGCCAAGACGATACAGGGGCATCGCTCATCAACCACTTTTGTAAATGCAGCTATTTCTAAAAAGTTGTTCAATGGAAACGCAACGGTTTCGCTAAATTCAGAAGATCTGTTTAATACACGCAGAGAGGAACACACTATTAATAATCCAAATTATTTTTCCCGACAGAAATATTGGGAGCCAAGCGGCATCAGGTTGAACTTTACCTACCGGATCAACCCCAAAAAGAAAAATAATGATTAGATACAACTTGGCAGGTATCCAAATTCAATAGCAGGGTAAACCTTTTTGCTATATCGTTTGTATATCCTTCCGGCCATTTGCCCGTTAAAATTGGGTTTCGATTTTTGAAATTAAGGCTGCCATTTGGCGCATTTATTAACATCTATAAATTATTTTTCCGATAAGTTTAGGTTAATTGGTCCCTACTATTTATTTTCATCAGGCTTTAATGAATATGATTTGCCGGATTTGTTATCAATTATAAAAATTTTGTCTTTTCAATATACCGTATGGCAATGTAAGTGATGAGCGAGCGTTGCTTTGGTTAGAGGAGTTTGTCCCATGAATAAATTAGCGGCTGAAATTACTGAATTATAAGTCACGAGCGTAAAAAATGATAGAAAGGTGGGTGCCGGAAAAGTACATTCACGACTTTTTCCTTTTAGGTATATTTGTTAAGGCTTTCGATGGCATAGTAGAAATACTGACCAGCATTATTCTCTTTTTTCCGACTCAATTAAGTGAGTTGATCCATTGGCTTTTGCGAAGCTGGATATTTAATTCAAATCAATTTTTGGCAACCCATAAACAGGTGCTCCTTAAAATTGTCTCAAACCATGACGGATTATTCATGATAATTTACTTACTGAGTCACGGCGTCATCAAAATAGTTTTGGTAGCAGGACTATTATATCGCAAACTGTGGGCTTATCCGGCGGCTATCGTTGTATTCTCGGCCTTTGTTGTCTATCAGATGTATCGCTATCTGCTTGCGCCCTCTTCATTTATGGTTTTTCTTTCTATTTTGGATTTAATTGTCATAGGCTTAACCTGGCACGAATACAAGTTTCTCAAAGCCCGTGAGCAGTTATTTTAATTTTTCCATAAACATGCTCCTGCTGTTCTCACCGGGTTTTGATAATATCGCTAACGCAAATTTTCAATGAACGAAGAGAGTTCAAGCTAAGCCTCGTTTGCTGTTCTACAGGGCAACACACCTGCCTGTCAAAACATTTTTACGCGCAGTTGCGCAGCTTTGTGAAATAGCAATAGAATACTTATTGACTTTTTTGATCTCCATCGGTCAGTTTTTATATCGAATTCATATTAAATAGCCTATTGTTATTAATATATTTGTTTGATGAATGATAATTAGATTATTCGAATTGTAATTATTTTACCAAAATCCTCACGATTTTCTTACCTTTGGATTCCATAGAAAATGAAGTCAATTTAATGACTGATAAACCACACGACTATTGCGGCATTTTCGGTATTTTTGATCACGCCGACGCTGCCTTATTCAGTTATTACGGATTGCATGCACTCCAGCACCGCGGTCAGGAATCAGCAGGTATTGCTACCTCTTTTTATGATGATGAGAAGCAGCGCTGGTGTATGCCGGCTCACCGCGACTTTGGTCTGGTATTGAATGTTTTTGATGATAAAGAGATATTCAATAAAGAATTAAAAGGACGCTGTGCGATTGGTCATAACCGCTATTCTACCAGTGGAGCATCCAAAAACCCGTCGAATATTCAACCGTTGCGGGTCCATTATCGCGAGGGCAATCTGGCGATTGGTCATAATGGCAATTTGGCAAATGCCCGGGAGCTGCGCGATCGTTTCCGTGAGCAGGGGGTTCTCTTCCAAAGTACTTCCGATACGGAACTTATTTTGCATCTCATTTCTCAGAGCCGCAAAGATACACAGATTGGCCAAATTCTGGATGCCCTTCACCAAATCGAAGGAGCTTACAGCCTGGTATTGTTAACCGATGATAAACTTATTGCCGTGCGCGATCCCAACGGATTTCGCCCGCTGGCGCTGGGCAAAGTAGATGGCAGTTATTGTGTGGCCAGTGAGACGTGTGCATTTGACATTATCAATGCCGATTATGTGCGCGACGTTCGGCCCGGCGAGGTGCTGGTTATTGACCAGAAGGCGGCTGATAAGGATAAACCTAAATCATATTTCCTTGAACCGGAATATGGGACAGATACCAGCCAGTGTATTTTTGAATATGTTTATTTTTCACGTCCGGACAGCAAAATTTTTGGCGAGAATGTTGACAAAGTGCGCCGAAATCTCGGAAAATACCTGGCGAAAGAGCACCCGCTGGATGAAATCTTAACCAACGTTCCGCAAGACAAGCGTCCTATCGTCATATCGGTGCCCGATTCCAGTAACACCGCGGCGCTGGGCTATGTGCATGAAAACCGAAAAATGGGAAGAGACTGTAAATTTGAAATCGGCTTGATCCGAAATCACTACGTTGGACGCACGTTTATATCGCCGGGACAAAAATCGCGCGAGCAGAAGGTACGCACGAAATTTAATACCGTGCAGGGCGTTATTGAAGGTCGGTCGGTCATTATTGTTGATGATTCAATCGTCCGCGGTACCACCTCGCGTTACCTGGTAAATATGATACGAAACGATAATCCGGCAGAGGTGCATTTTTTGGTCAGCTCGCCGCCTATTATCAGTCCGTGTTATTATGGTATGGATTTCCCAACGCCTGAGGAACTTATGGCGAACCGATTTGACCGGGATATCAGCAAAATGGCAAAAGAGATTGGCGTTGACAGCCTGCGATATTTATCGGCTGATGGGTTGGTCAACGCTGTCAAAGAAGCGAATCCTTATGGTCAACAATATTGTACGGCATGTTTTACCGAAAATTATCCTGTTCCGGTAAATACCACTCCCAAGGATGAACACGAAATGGTGTAATGAAATTTAAGAAGGGCCAATTCATAACCGGGGCGCCGTCGCTCGACGCTTGCCCCCAGGCATATCAACCTGAAATTTGTTTTGCCGGTCGCTCAAATGTAGGCAAATCGTCCCTTATCAACGCTGTTGTGAATCAAGGCGGACTTGCGAGAAGCAGTAACACACCGGGCAAAACCCGCCAGATGAATTATTATCTTATAGATGACCGCTGTTATTTTGTGGACCTTCCCGGCTTCGGGTACGCGAAAGTATCAAAAAAGGAGCGTAACCGGTGGGGGCGCGATATTCACACTTACCTGGAGCAGCGTGAAACCATTCGCCTGGTGCTGCACCTCGTAGACATCCGGCATGAGCCGACTGATCTCGATGAAGATTTTTTCTACTGGCTGGCTGCAAATAGAATGCCGTTTGCCGTAATTTTAAATAAAGCCGATAAACTGAACAAGAATAAACAGCAGCAGTCACAGGCCCGGGTGAAGCGCCTCTTGGATGAAATGAATATTGAAGTTCCTGTTATTATAAGTTCTGCGGAAGAAAAAACCGGAATGAAAGAAATACGCTCGTTAATTAGTGAATTTGCAAATTATTGAATGAGATTTTTTTGAAAAAAATACAGCGTTTCAAAAAATTTTTTGGGTAGAAGAAAGTTTCTTTTATACATAGTGGTTGAATTTTAGTTCAACCAAATCAAACATTAAATAATCATAAATAAAATCTGTTGCCAATGCCATTTAAAATCTTATTAGCCGATAATGTAAATCCCGTTTGTGAAGATGTTTTTGCTGAGCGCGATATCGAAACCGTGCGCAAGATGGACCTCAGCAAAAGTGAACTTTTAGAGGAAATTCCCGCTTACGATGGAATCGTCGTGCGTAGTTCCACAACCGTGGATGAAGAGCTGATTCAAGCTGCAACAAATCTTAAAGTCGTTGGCCGCGCTGGCGTTGGGGTCGATAATATTGACATTCCCGCTGCAACGGCACGCGGCATTCTGGTCATGAATACGCCGGGTGGAAATACTGTCTCCACGGCTGAGCATACTTGTGGAATGATTTTAGCGCTTATTCGGAATATCCCCACTGCTGTCGCCACCGTGAAAGGCGGGGGATGGAACCGTAAAAAATATATGGGCTCAGAAGTGTACGGAAAAACCCTTGGCGTCATTGGACTGGGAAAAGTTGGTTCTGAAGTGGCCCAGCGTATGCAGGGATTTGGAATGGACGTAAAAGCGTATGACCCTTTTTCATCGCGCGAAAAAGCCGATCAATTGGGAGTAGATCTGGTAGAGCTGGATGAACTATTGGAGAGCAGCGATTTTATATCAGCCCACACGCCGCTGACTCAAAAGACCAAAGGATTAATCTCACTGGAAAATGTTGATAAGCTGAAAGACGGTGTACGGTTGATTAACTGCGCGCGCGGAGGAATCCTCAAAGAGGAAGATCTGATAGAAATGATTGAAGATGGACCGGTAAGCGGCATTGCGTTGGATTCTTACTCGGAGGAGCCTCCGGGAGAAGATTTGCGCGAATTGCTGGAGCATCCGGCTATTATTTGCACGCCTCATTTGGGAGCCTCAACCGAGGAAGCTCAGGAAAAAGTGGCGGCACAGGTGGCACGCCAGATGAGTGATGCTCTTAACGGTAAAAAATACAGCGGCAGTTTGAATGGAAAATCCATTGCCCTCACAACCAATAAAGAGGTAAAACCCTATCTCGCGCTGGCAGAAAAATTAGGCAGCTTTGCAATGCAAATTGCTCCGAAAAATGCCACGGATTTTGATTTCGAATATTCCGGCAAGTGCTCAAAATATGCCGACGTACTAACGGATTCGATACTGAAAGGAATGCTTGAACACCACGTCACCGAAACGGTGAACCTGATCAATGCCCGTGTGTATGCAGACGAACTGGGATTGAAAGTCAGTGAAACCACCTCACCGGCACAAAAAACCTATAGCGATCTGGTTACTATTCGTCTTGATGACGGTGCGGCCTTCAATAAGATATCAGCCGCTGTTTTTGGAGACGGCGATTATCGTATCGTTCAGGTTGATGACTTCAATATTGAGTTGCGACTGGAAGGGGAGATTCTGCTTTATACCAATATCGACCGGCCGGGTATGCTTGCAGCCGTCAGCGGCGCTCTGGCTGAGCAGGATATCAACATCGCTTCGCTGAGCCTGGGACGATCGCACAAAGGGTCGAACGCAGTTACAGCAGTTTCGGTTGATAAAGCAATGAATGATGAAGAGCGACAGCCACTGGCTAAGCTCGAAGGCATCAATTCATTAAAATATATCAGTCTGTCTGATGGAGAATAATATCAGCCAAACCGGTTAATAATCTGCAGTGATTATTGAAAATGACCTTCAAATGGATCATATCGAACATATCGGTATCGCTGTAAGTGATTTGGAAAAAGCTATATCCACCTACGAAACCTTGCTCAATACGCCCTGCTATAAGCGGGAAACGGTTGAAACGCAAAAGGTGGATACGGCTTTTTTCCGAACCGGCGATTCCAAAGTAGAGCTGCTCGGCGCTACGGATGAAGACTCTGTTATTGCCCGCTTTGTCGAAAAAAACGGGGAAGGCATGCATCACCTTGCGTTTGAAGTGGTTGATATCCGTGCTGAAATGAGGCGGCTGAAAGCCGGGGGATTTACCTTGCTTTCGGAGGAGCCCTCAAGAGGGGCTGATAATAAATTAGTCGTTTTTGTTCATCCGAAAAGCAATAACGGCGTGCTGGTTGAGTTATGTGAAAGCGTTGAACCGTGAGCGGCAATCGGTTTGCAGTTGCCGGTGACCACAGCGTGATTTAACCCTTGAAAAGATTTTTATTGAGTTTGGAGTGGTTCTGCCCTATATTTTGACGTCGATTCGGGACGTGGCTCAGCCCGGTAGAGCGCACGACTGGGGGTCGTGAGGTCGCTGGTTCAAATCCAGTCGTCCCGACAATTAACAAGCTCTTAATGGCCTTTACAGGCTGATAAGGGCTTTTTCTATTTTAGGCCTTTCTTTTCTTGTTCTCAGCTTTCCCCCTCATTTAAAGCAATTGGACGCACTTTTGTTATACGGAATATTCCTTTTAAAAAAAAACAATAAAATGGCATCATTAATAGTAGCTCAAAAAGAAACCATTTCGGAAATTACAGCTTTATATCAAAGCTGACTCCATCTTCCTCCGAGTTTTGCGCTAATTCCAATTCCAGGTCGAGTTCTCTTGCGTAATAAGCACATTTAGCTAATCCGATACCCATCTTGCGAGCCTTGCTTGAGAAGAAAGGATAAAAAACATTTGGCGATAACCATTCAGCAATGGGAGGACCTTCGTTGTGAATACGAATGCGGTTGGCACTGAAATGCAAAATAATATCCGACTGTTCGCATGCTCCATGTTGAACCGCATTTTGCAGGCATTCAATAATTATGGATTTAAGAATATTGAAGTCCGTTTGAAGGGTATCAACGTCTCCATCAATAATTATTTTTATGCGCTGTTGCTGCGATTCCGGGAAAAAGGCTTTAGTTTTATTGGCCAGCTGATAGACATCGACATTCGTTTCGTTGACAACGACGTCTTCTCCCATGGCATGAATCTTGGATAAAACCGATTTTAAATCTGTCAAGCCATCTTCAATGGCCGCGATATATTCTTTGTGTTTGCGATCGCTCACCCCATCCCTAAGAAGTTCTGTAAACCCTAATATACCGTTTAATGGTGAACGCAGACGATGGACAAGGCGGATGGCCATCTCTTTTTGAAAATCCAGATGCTCTACCTGAGAGGATTGGGAATAGGATTCAAGCGTCGATTTTACGTACTCGGTATCAGAAATAGTGAATTCTTCGTTATTTACGAGATAATATTTGTTATTGTACTCCCAGACGGCCTGTTCCTGTATAACTTTTCTTTTATCCAATAGCTCATTTAAGCGTAGATCGGCAAGCTGCTCATCTGACAACTTCAATTCCTGGTGTACGGCGCTGTTGGCATATAAAATGAAATGTTCTTGCTTGTCACTTAAAAGTACTGGAATATCATATCCTTCCAGAAAAGTTTTTATAAAATGTTTCATGTCTTCGTAATCAATATGGCCAATCGAAAGCCATCGTTCCAAGTAAATTAAATTCACGTAATTTTCGAAGAATAATAAGGGCAACCCTGCTGCCTGATAATTTTCTCCATGCTTGTTATCAGCATAAAGAGCAGAAACTTTAGTATAAAAATAGAGACAGACATGTTTTCCGACGCCATGGAAAAATTTGCCAAAAATAAAATCGACCAAATATTTAATCTCTTGCTTTAGCTTAAGGAGACTGTAATAAAAGATTAGGCATGACAATTGCATTTATTGATAATGAGTTAAAACCCAAACTGTCCATTTTATGAAACTATTAGACAATGCTCCTATCAAATTGCTAACGAATGCGATGGATGCCTACTCGCTTCGGCAAAAAATGACGGCGGCCAATATCGCCAATATCGATACACCCGGTTATACAGCAAGATCCGTTTCATTTGAAAATGAATTACGCCAGGCTGAAGAGTTGCAGGGTAAAAAGGCTCTTGATAATGTAAAACCACAAGTTAAGAATACAAACAAAAAACCGGTTCTCGATAATGAAATGATGAAAATGGCCGATACGCAAATGAGAACCCAGTTGGTTACACGCTCCTTGCGAGAACATTTCAACCAGCTTCGGTCAGCTATAAAAGGTTAACTATTAATAGTTTGTTATGAATATTCAACGCTTTTTTTCTGTTTTTAAGACCGCGGGCCGCGGATTGGCATTGGAGCGCAAAAAACTTTCCATCGCCTCCGAAAATATTGCCAACGCGAATACGACACGCGGGCTGAATGGAGTGGGACCCTATAAACCACGACGTGTCAACGCCTCATTAAACGGTCCGCAGGCATTCGGGATGAACCTACAGAATGCAAAACTTAAGATGCGGACGACGAATCCGCTGCATCGCTCAGTACCTTCGGCCGAGTTGGGAGGAGGAAGCAGCAGAGACCTTGGGCCACAGGCCACCGTCGTAAAACAGAATAAATTTCGCTATAAATACGAGCCGGACAACCCCGATGCCGATGCGAATGGGATGGTGAAGTATCCCGATGTAAATATGGTCAAAGAGATGACCCACATGGTGAGTGCCAATCGCCTTTATGAAGCCAATTTAAGTTCTATAGAGGCAGAAAAAGCAATGATTAAACGATCTTTTAGAATATAAAGCATCAAATATTGACTGATCCCAGCCAAATTTACTCCAGACAATTTGCCCCGCAAAAGCAATTGTCATCAAAACATTACGAGGTTAAGCGTAATGCAGCATCCGACAAGAATACCAAACAAAATTTCTCCGGCCAACAGCCGGCTAATGTATCACTAAAGCTTTATGGGAATAGCGGAAAGATTCAGTCTAAAAAGCCGGCTATTCGTGGAACTAAAATAGATATAAAAATTTAAGGGAAAATTACCGATGCCGATTCAAAACATATCTCCTGTTATTAGCCACCTGAAAATGAAAGTGGGCAATGAAGGGATGGACAATCCCGAGCCTATTGGTGAGTCAAATAAAAAGAATCAAACGTCATTTGGTGACATGGTTGCCAATGCTGTCAACTCTGTTGATCATGCACAAAAGACAGCCGATAAAAATGTAGAAAATATTATCACGGGAAAATCAGATAATGTACATGGGGCTATGATTTCGATGGAAAAAGCGAAATTAAGCTTCGAGTTAATGCTTCATATGCGCAACAAGGCAGTGAATACTTTTCAGGAATTAAGCAGAATGCCGATTTAACGGGGTATTATTCATGTCAGGGATTTTAAATTCTATCAAAGAATTTTTCCGGCCGCTGAGCGGAGCTCAGAAAACGCTCTTCGGGCTTTTGAGCGTGGGAGTTATCGCTCTTATTGCATTGCTTTTTCATTGGGCCCTGGAACCCCGGTATGCCGTACTTTTCCACTCGCTTTCTTCGGATTCGGCCCAGACTATTGTCAAAGGTCTAAAATCATCAAATACGCCATACAAGCTGACTGACAACGGACACACCATTCGGGTCCCTCAAAGCAAGGTCTATGATCTGCGCCTAAAATATGCTGATGACGAATCAACCGGGAGTAATTACAAAGGGTACAAGATCTTTGATAACAACACGCTCGGAATGACCGATTTTATGCAGCGCGTAGATAAGAAAAGAGCCCTTGAAGGGGAGCTTGCCCGCACTATCAATAGTTTAGATGAGGTGAAATCATCGCGCGTGCATCTTGTGCTGCCCAAGCGGTCTCCTTTTCAGGAATCCAAGGTGAAACCTTCAGCATCGGTAGTACTTAATTTAAAACTGAACAAACAATTAAGTGATAAACAGGTTGAAGGTATTACAGCCCTTATTGCGGGCAGTGTCGCCAAGCTCACTCCCAAAGAAGTGGTGGTATTGGATCAAAACGGGAATCAAATCTCAAAAAACAAGTCGAAAAGTGCCCTCGCCTCAGCCAGTTCGGAACAGATGCGGGTACGTCAGGCAGCTGAAAATTATTTAAAACAAAAGGGACAGAGCATGCTGAACCGCGTAGTGGGACCGGGAAATAGTATCGTGCGCGTTTCAACTCAGCATAATTTCAACAAAATTACGCGTCAATCCAATACGGTTGATCCCAATAGCCGGACGATCATTTCAGAAGAGCAGAATCAACTTCAAAAATCAAATAAGACGCAACAATCGAATACATCAACCATAGTGCCGCCCAAAAGCCGGACGAAGCCAAAGACAACAGCAGCACAAAAAAATAAATCAACAGTTCAGGTTAAGAACTATGTGGTAAGCAGAACGAAAGAAAATATGAAGAATATGGTGGGCGGTATCACACATATAAGCGTGTCTGTGTTGCTTAATTATCAAAAGAAAAAAATAAAAACTAAAAATGGAGCAACAAAAACGAAGTTTGTCCCCCGTTCCAAAAAGCAAATTGCGAAGATAAAACAGGTTATACACAGTGCATTGGGACTTAGGAATAAGCGCGG
>DASQZL010000358.1:0-7873 GCA_035638715.1 Balneolaceae bacterium | reverse complement strand
CTGTCCGTGGTAGAGCGTATCCTGCAAGTCTGGAGTCGTGATATAAAACGGTCCGGAAATATTTGTATCAATAATAGCTGTTTTTGGTGCCTCGGGGTAATATCCGATTTGATTCAGCCGGATTTTTTTCGACAGCTGCTGAGCATTAATCGTTGAGTTAGCGGAAATAGGATTTAATAACAAAAAAAGAAGGTAGCTAAAAACTATTTTTTTCATACTACATGGCCAGATACCTTAAATGAAAGTAAAATATAAACCTGTTCATAGCCAAAGGTCAAAATTTTCATTCAGAATTATTGATGGCCCTATAATTTTACATTATCAAGTGTAAGGTATAGTATTATTTTTCCTCCTGTATTGCAGGACAGATAGACGAAGTAAAAAACTGAATGTAAGTAAATAAATTTTAAATGGTTAAGAAAATGTTTTAAAAATAGTAAACGAATTGTAACATCCTTTTACTTTATACGTAAAATATAAAAATTAGTATATCTATAATGAGTGTTAATATTTGTATTATTATTAGAATAGTATTTTTATTATTTTATATTGTAAGGTAGTAATGGGAAATTTTATAAAACAGGCGGTATTGTTTTTGTTTATTGACAGATTTGCAAAATATTAAGCAAGGAATGAGGAAAGATGATTTCAAAAAAATATATTATTCCGGGCGTTTTGGTAATTGTAGCATTAGTAGCTTGGCTGGCCTTTGGTAGTGATACGAAAAAGACCGTGAACCTTTACACCAAACCTAAAACAGGTCCATTTAAAGTGAATGTTACAACAACAGGCGAGCTGCAGGCCAAAAAATCAACCAGTATCAAAGGTCCCCAGGGGATGCGGCGGATAGGCGTTTATCATGTTACGATTCAAAGATTGGTTCCGGAAGGAACTATTGTGAAGAAGGGAGATTTTGTAGCTGAGCTGGATCGTTCTAATGTGATGAACGCTTTGCAGGACGCGAAGCTTAACCTGAAGCAGCAACAAACCCAGTTGGAGCAGGCTCGGCTGGATACGGCACAGACGCTTTCGCAAGCCCGCGACAATGTGACCAATTTGAAGTTTAATATGAAACAGAGCAAGATCGCCGTAAAACAATCAAAGTATGAATCTCCTGCTACTCAACAAAAAACCAAAAATGATTATGAAAAGGCCAAGCGGCAATATAATCAGGCAAAAATGAGTCTCAAGCGAAAGAAAAAAGCCGCACAAGCCAAAATACAGCGAATTAATATAAAATTAAGGCAGTACAAAAATAAGGTAAACCGGATTCAAAAAATCATGTCCGACTTTACTATTCGGGCTCCCCAAAAAGGGATGGTCATTTATAAGCGTAATCGTGATGGATCGAAATTGAAGCAGGGTGATCAAATAAGTGCCTGGGATCCGGTAGTGGCCCAGTTGCCGGATTTTAGTGTTATGCAATCCGTTACCTATGTGAATGAGGTTGATATTCAGAAAGTACATAAAGGACAGAAAGTAAATATCGGTCTTGATGCTTATCCTGATAAGCATTTGACAGGGGTGGTCACGAATGTCGCTAATATTGGCCAACAGCGGCAAAATTCCAGTTCCAAGGTATTCCAGGTAACGATTCGTGTAAATCAATCCGATTCCACACTACGGCCGGCAATGTCTACAAGAAATGTCATTCATACTAATTCAGTTGACAGCGCCCTGTATGTACCGCTGGAAACCATACATACTTATCACGATTCGCTGAATATCGTCTATAAACATCATGGAGGCAAGGCGATTATGCAACAGGTTATTCTCGGCTTGATTAATAATAACGATGCAATAATAAAAGCGGGCGTCAATCCGGGTGATCAGCTATATTTATCCACGCCAACGGATACAGCTAATATCAGGAAGGAATTCCTGAGTAAAAAAACGATCGAAAAATATAAAAAGAAAAAGCAAGAGAATACGCATCCTCAATCTCGCTCTGATAGTTTACAGAAAAGGAAGTTGCAAATGCGGCACCATCGGGGCACACATGCATCACCTCCGGGGCGAAGCCGGCATTAGCTTTGATAATCTTGAGTAATCAGTATAGTAGTAATCCTTGTTAGAGAAAATAAAATACAATTTAAGTATCGCTCTTGAAACGATTCGTCAGAATACGTTGCGGTCGTTTCTAACTTCGCTCGGTATTATTTTCGGGGTAGCCTCCGTTATAGCTATGCTGGCTATCGGGCGAGGTGCCCAGAAAAAAGTGCTACAGCAGTTAAAGATACTGGGTACAAATAATATTATTGTGAAACCGGTGGTAAAGCAACAAGAAGGGACGGTCAAGAAAAACAATAGCTCAAAGAAAAATAATCAGCAACGCTATTCTCCGGGGCTTACGCTGAGTGATATGCGAGCGATCAAGCGGCAGATTCCTCATGTTGTTGGGGTAACTCCGGAAATTGTATATCAAACGTCTTTTATTCGCGATGGGCGTATCCGTTCAGGGAGACTGGTGGGCGTTGATAAAAAATATCTTCATATCAATAATTTTCAATTGGCCGAAGGACATAATTTCTCAGACATTCAAACCAAAGAATCTGAGCCTGTTTGTGTTATTGGATACGATATTAAGGCCAAATTTTTTCCCCGGTCAGATCCCGTCGGTAAAAGAATTAAAGCGGGCAAGGTATGGCTCAAAGTAATAGGGGTGTTGAAGCGACGGACGATCAGCAACAAAAATATGAAAAAATTGGGTATCCGCGATTACAATCTTGATGTTTACAGTCCGGCTACAACCGTTTTATTGCGATACGAAAACCGGGCTGCGGTTACGCAGCAAAGTGTTCAGAAAGCGGCAGCACAGCAACAACAAAATAATGGCTCATCGAATGATCAGAACAGTGAACCATCCAATAATAATTACAATCAGCTCGACAAGTTGATCGTGCGCGTCAGTAATAACAAATACAGTGCTTCTATTGCTGACGTTATTCGGCGAATGCTGAAGCGGAGGCATAATGGTGTGGTTGATTTTAATGTGGTTGTTCCCGAGCAGTTGCTTAAGCAAGAAAAGCAAACACAGCATATTTTTAATATCGTCCTTTCAGCCATTGCTTCAATTTCATTGCTGGTGGGGGGCATTGGTATCATGAATATTATGCTTGCTTCAGTTGTTGAGCGTTATCGTGAAATTGGTGTGCGCAGGGCGGTGGGTGCTCATAAATTGGATATCAACTTACAATTTTTGACAGAGGCACTTGTAATTAGTGTCAGTGGTGGCATTTTGGGTATTATAGCAGGAATTGTCTTGAGTTATATCATTGAAATTTCAGCAGGGATCACAACAATTGTAACGATCGGTTCGGTGCTGCTTTCGTTTTGCGTGGCCGTAGGTATCGGCATCGTTTTCGGGTTTTTCCCGGCCAGGAAGGCAGCCCGCCAGGATCCCGTAAAAGCACTCCGCCATGAATAGCAAATATTCAGTTTTTTTTCTTTTCATTTTAATTGCTACAGCACTCCCATCGGTTACAAAGGGGCAGGATAAGACAAGATCACTGGGCACGCTGACGTTGAAGGAATGTATCAAAATCGCAGAGAAACACAGCCCGATAGCCAAATCGCACCGATATGATTTGATCGCCAGTAAGTGGCAGTATAGAGAATATCATGCCGATTTACTGCCGAGTTTAACCCTGAGTGGCAATGCACCCAACTATAATAAAGATATTTTTTCGAATACACTGGATAATGGGACGACTGTATTTTCATCGCGCACCCAATCAAATGCCAATGCATCACTTTCGATACGGGAAAACCTTCTTCCCACCGGTGGCTTTCTTTCTTTATCATCCGGGTTGACGCGGCTGGGTATCTTCAATGGGGAAAATAGTTATTTATGGAAAAGCAATCCACTTCAGCTCAGCATTCATCAGCCGCTCTTTCAGTATAATAATCTTAAATGGAGACACCGGCTCGAGCCGCTCCAGTACAAAATCGCAAAAAAACAATTTGCCCAGCAGATGGAAAACCTCGCGGTTCGGGTTACCAACCGTTTTTTCGATGTGGTTTTATCAAAAATAAATAAAGAAAATGCTAAATTTAATGTTTCCCGCAACGATTCCATTTATCAAATTTCAAAGGGCCGTTATAATATTGGGAAAATCGCTGAAAACAGCCTCTTGCAAACCGAGCTGGCATATCACAATGCACAGCAAGCGTTAAGTAAGGCTCGTATTAATTACAATCGACGTCTCAACAATTTTAAAATTTTGCTTGGCTATCCCACGTCGGTGAAACTGAATTTGAAGGAGCCAAAAGATATGCCGGTAATTTCGGTGAATATCGAGAAGGCCAAGCGACTTGCTATGCAGAATAATAGCCAGTCGCTATCTTACAGGTTAGACAAACTGCAAGCGGATCAATCGCTGGCGCAAGCCCGGAGTAACGGCGGTTTTCAGGCTACAATCAGCGCCAATTACGGGTTGAACCAAACATCAAGTTCTTTTGATGCATTGTACAAGCATCCGCAAAATCAACAGTATGTTTCTGTCGATTTTAACCTCCCCATTTATAACTGGGGTAAGCACCGGGCACAGATAAAATCTGCCCAAAATGAGGAACAGTCCGCGACAAATAATATCATTTACCAGCGCCGGCAATTTATACAAAGTGTGCAATACAGGGTCAAAAACTTTTTACAGTTGAGAAGCCAGGCCCTGCTCGCAGCTCAATCTGATACGATTGCCCAGCGACGTTACCAAGTAGCCGAGAACCGATACCGTATCGGTAAAATTTCCATAACAGATCTGTTTAATGCCCAGAACGATAAGGATCTTGCCCGCCAGCAATACATCCAGGCCCTGCGCGATTTTTGGACCGGCTTGTATAATCTCCGCCAGCTTACCCTTTATAACTTTAAGGAAGATCGGCCGGTGCGATATACCCGATAATTATTTACTACTGTTTCGTGTTTTTCAAAATGGGGTTGGCTACATCGATTTGGGATTCAATATTTCCATCGCGCATTCGGATAATTTTGCGAGCATGATTTGCGATATCTTCCTCGTGTGTAACCAGTAGAATCGTATTTCCCAAGTGGTATAACTCTTCAAAAAGTTTCATAATCTCATTACCTGTTTCTGTGTCGAGATTTCCGGTGGGCTCATCGGCTAAAAGAATGGAAGGGTTATTTACCAAAGCCCGGGCAATAGCCACGCGTTGGCGCTCCCCGCCTGATAGTTCATTGGGATTGTGATCCAGATAATTACCAAGTCCTACCCGTTTCAGCATTTTGGTGGATCGTTTTATGCGGTCTGAACTTTTAACACCTGAGTAGATCAGAGGCAGTTGTACATTTCCAAGGCAGTTCGTGCGTGAGAGTAAGTTAAATTTCTGAAAGACGAAACCAATCTCCTTATTTCGTACTTCAGCCAGTTGTTCGTCTTCAAGCTGACTTACATCCCGGTCTTTTAAGATGTAGTGTCCCGATGTGGGCGTATCAAGGCAGCCGATAATGTTCATCAACGTTGATTTTCCCGAACCTGAAGGTCCCATGATGCTCACATAATCATTTTCAAATATCTCGAATGAAATACCGTCAAGGGCATGAACCTCAGAACTGCCCATATAATAAGTTTTTCGCAGATTTTGTACTTTAATCGCCGATTTCTTCATAAGTTAACTTTTTGGCCCTTGATCGATAAATATTATTAATTCAGTACTTTATATTAAAATACATTATTCTGTTTTCTTTTTCGAATTTTATATGTATTTGCAGATGATTTAATTGCAAGCTATAACCATATTTATTCATGAGTTATTCCATTAAATAATTGGATATAAAAATCGGATGATTTTGGCATGTTTTGAAGTAATCGTCGATCAGGTTTAAAATTTGTAGTATAGCTTTTGCAATGAACAACAGAAGATCCTCAATAAGGAGTTAACGGACTGATAAATAAATTTTAAAAACGGTGTTACCAGAATGCAATTACGATCGCAGCAGTTAACAGGCAGACAACAACGGCAAACAAATTGTAGCTTCTGTACCAGACTTGACCTGCCGGTGAAGCCATATCTTCAAACCATTTATGCATGTGTTTGAATGATTTATCATCGGGGCGCATCAAACTTACAACAATCATTATTAGTGAACTGAATACAAAGATAATAGTTGCGGAATACAAATAGTGAATTGATCCCATAAACGGCAAAAAGTAATTATTTATAACCAGTATAACGGCTGCTATACTGCCTCCCCATAAAGCGTAATAAGCTCCGTCAGAACTTGCCTTTTGCCAAACAAGCCCAAGTAAAAAACAGGAAGCCACGGGGGGACTTAAATAGGATAATACTGCTTGCAAATAAGTCCACAAGGTATGAAATCGAGTGATAAATGGGGCCCATAACGATGCCATTAAAACAGCTATGATGATAAAAATTTTTCCAACTTTTACAAGATGAGATTGACTGCTTTCAGGTCTGAAATTTTTGTATATATCCATAGTAGCAATGCTTGATGATGCTGAGAGCGCTGAATCGATACTTGACATCAAAGCAGCTATAAATGCGGTCATTACGAATCCCAGTATACCAGGTGGCAAAAATTTATATACCAGCTTTGGAAAGACCAGATTCGAATCAGATATGTGAGGAAAAATAATTCGTGCCAGCGTGCCGGGTAATACAAAAATAAACAGCCCCGAAAGTTTTAGTAAAGCTGCAAATAACGCACCCTTGCGACCATCGTCAACAGAGCGAGCGCTGAGTACCCGTTGTACCATGTATTGATTGGTGCACATGAAGTAAAAGCCTAATATCGGCATGCTTATAAGGAGGGTGGGCCAGGGAACAACGGAATCATTGGCCGGACGTATAAGACTTAAGTATTTATGATCCAAAGCCGTTGTTAAATGATGCCATGAGCCGACGTGCCAAAACGCGATGAAAGTGACGATTATCGAACCTGATGTAATTAACATCGCCTGGATCGAATCTGTTGTGATAACAGCTCTAAGCCCTCCTGAAATAGTATATAAACCAGCAATAATGGCCAACGATATAATGAAAATGTACGAATTCACATGGGGAAACAGTCCTTCTAAAAATAAACTACTGGCATAAAGGGCACCTGAGATATCAATAAAAATGTTAATAATTATTGAAATAAACGCGAAAAAAACTCTTGACCGCTGATCAAACCGGCGTTCAAGATATTCCGGCATTGTTGTAAGTTGATAGTTCAGATAAAAGGGGATAATAAAAATGGCAAAAATCACCAGCATGATGGAGCCGGTCCACTCATAATCAAAGACAGAAATGCCGGTTTTGTATCCGCTGCTCGCCAATCCTATGATACTGCTGGTAGAGATATTGGTGGCAAATAACGAAAGACCAATCACCGGCCAGCTTAATGATCGATTCGCAAGAAAAAAATCTGTAGTTGTATTATGGGTTTGAGACTTGCTGAAACCACGCCAGCTTATGAAGAGCAGGTACAGCACAATTATTGAAATATCAAGCCAACCCAAGATGGAAGACCTTTTGGAGTATGAAAAATGTTTGCAGGAATGTAATAAAACTCAGGCTTGCAAGTAAATAGTTAGTAGTCAGGTGTCAGTTATCAGTTTATGATGTTAAGAAATTAAAATTACGCCTTAATTATTAAGCTTGGTGAGAGACAGCTGAAATCTGACCGCTGACAACTGAAAGCTAATCATGTCGATTCCCGTTCGCTTATAGAAACCGGAACAAAGCTGAGCATACCGGCTTCTTCATCGGGATTTGATAAGTGCTCTCGCAAAAGTTTCATCGTTGCATAGCCCAGCTGCTCAAAGTTGGTGCGAATGGAAGACATGGTAGGACGGTTGTGTCGGCATACCGGCAGGTCATCGTATCCCATGATGGCCACATCCGAGGG
>DASQZL010000357.1:0-18744 GCA_035638715.1 Balneolaceae bacterium | reverse complement strand
GTAAAGACGTTAATGTAAATAGTGTAAACTCGTTGAGGGTTTAGGTTATACGTGTCCTTGAAGGATCTTTAACCGCTCATCGCATTATTGTAGCTGTAATTCAGGAGGATATTTATGCAGTCCATTCATTTTTATTTATATATGCTACATTATTTCATAAAAAAAGCCTTCCAGATAAATCTGAAAGGCTTTGAGCGGAGAGTGAGGGATTCGAACCCCCGGAGACTCAGAAAGCCTCAACGGTTTTCAAGACCGCCGCATTCGACCACTCTGCCAACTCTCCAAATAGCTAATCTTCAAAATAAAAATATCAAACAACAAACAAATTCAAGGGAAACAAAGAATATGATGCAAATTAGTCATTTAGCCCCTGGTATAATTGCGGTAATTTTTAAAACGCACCGCTACGCTTCTTTCAGAGCCTGTGCGCCACCCATTATCTCTGATATTTCAGTCGTAATAGCACTTTGACGCGCTCGATTATACTCAAGTTGCAAGTCATCTTCAAGTTCTTCAGCATTATCCGTAGCGTTATCCATCGAGGTCATGCGGGCTCCCTGCTCGGCCGCATTCGACTCTAACACCGCCTGCCACAATTGCATGCGGAGATGTAACGGTAGCAGCTCCTCCAAAATTGCATCTACATCCGGTTCATAGATATAATTTATATACTCGTGACTGGCTTCCTTACCAACCAGCAGTGTATCAGGATCAATCGGCAGTACTTTTTCTATATTACAATTTTGCACAATCACCGATTCGAACTCATTAAAAGCAATAACAACCTCGTCAATTGCCCTGATTTTAAATTGACTAATAATGGTCTTCATAATTTCCGAAATACGACTAAACTTCATCTCATCAAAAAAGCCGGGAAATTCCTGCTCAATGTTATAGCCGCGTTTCTTAAAATGTTTTGTCGGCTTACGTCCAATGGTTATAAGAGAAAGATTGCCATTCTCTTTTTGCGTTGAATAATCTTTATTAATACGCTGTTTTAACTCCCTGAAAAGGTTATGATTAAACGCACCACATAAACCACGGTCAGAACCAATTATAATGAATAAAATATTTTCAACGGGCTCACGCTCCTGTAGCAGAATATCATTTTTATTCGCTTCCTGGGCTATCCGGCCCACGAGCTCCTCCATATTCGAAGTGTAGGGACGCGTTTCAATAATTCGATCCTGGGCTTTCCGAAGCTTTGAAGCCGCCACCATCTTCATGGCCTTGGTAATCTGCTTTGTATTGCGTACCGACTCAATACGGTGACGTATATCACGAAGATTTGCCATTACTTATCACTCTTTCTTGTCGCTTTTATACCATCAATAACCGTTTCAGCTGTTCTAATAAGTTGCTCTCCGAATTCATCGCTCAGTTTGCCGCTTTCAGCCAATGCTTCCATTTCTTCTCTGAATTTAGCATCAACCGTTTCGAGGTATTCCGATTCAAACTCCTGAATCTCATCAACTTCGAGATCATCCAATAATCCTTCATCATTAACTTTTAGCAATGCAATTTCCTGCTGCACAGAAAGCGGCTGATGGATATCCTGCTTCAGTAGCTCAACTGACCGTTCCCCTCTTTTGAGCTGACGCTGGGACGTTGGATCCAGATCGGAGCCAAATTTTGCAAAGGCTTCCAATTCCCGATATTGGGCCAGATCCAGTTTCATGGTGCCTGCCAAATCTTTCATCGATTTGACCTGGGCAGCACCTCCAACCCGGGATACCGAAGTCCCCACGTCAATAGCCGGACGTACTCCGGAATTAAACAAGTCTTTATTGAGGAAAATTTGTCCGTCTGTAATTGAAATAACATTTGTAGGAATATAAGCCGATACATCACCAGCTTTCGTTTCAATAATAGGTAATGCCGTCAGTGATCCCCCTCCCTGCACTTTAGGCTGCAGAGCCTCCGGTATATTATTCATTTGCCGGGCTATATCATCGTCATCGATGATTTTTGCAGCCCGCTCCAGTAATCGGCTGTGCAGAAAAAACACATCTCCGGGATAAGCTTCACGACCCGGTGGTCTTTTTAATAGCAATGAAAGCTCGCGGTATGCCTCGGCCTGCTTCGACAGATCATCATATACGACCAGCGCATGACGGCCTGTATCGCGAAAATATTCCCCAATAGTGGCGCCGGCAAAAGGCGCAATATAACGCATGGGAGCAGACTTGCTGGCCGGAGCAGAAATAATTACTGAGTAATCAATAGCTCCATGATCCTCAAGGGTTTTAGCCACATTGGCCACCGTCGATCCCTTTTGACCTACGGCTACGTAAATACAAACAACAGGCTTGTCCGTATCCTGGGTCTCACGCTGATTGATAATCGTATCAACGGCCACAGCTGTTTTCCCGGTCTGACGATCGCCAATAATAAGTTCGCGCTGTCCACGACCGATAGGAATCAGTGCATCAATCGCTTTAATTCCTGTTTGGATAGGCTCCACAACCGGCTCCCGATAAATTACACCGGGAGATTTTCGTTCAAGCGGGAGACGTATAGTTTCCCCGCTGACAGGGCCTTTACTGTCGAGCGGTTTACCCAGTGGGTTGATAACCCGGCCAAGTAGCCCTTCACCAACATCAATAGAAGCAATATCTTCCGTGCGGCGAACGGTATCACCCTCACTGGCCGCTTTATCACTTCCAAACAGAACGACGCCTACATTATCTTCCTCAAGATTCAGCACCATTCCATAAATCGGTTCACCATTCTCATCCCTGGATTCCGGCAACACGACAAGTTCACCTGCTTTTACCTTTGACAAGCCATATACGCGGGCTATACCATCACCAACTTCAAGAATCGTCCCTACATCATAGACGTCCGCTTCCTCGTCAAATCCGGTAAGTTGTTTCCGTAATATCGCTGATACTTCATCTGGTCTTACTTGATCCATATAGAAATTTTACATTTTCATTTTTTTAATTGGATGATTGCATAATCGCTCTAATTTACTAAAAGCGAATAATTTATACGTGACATCTTAAATTTTTTTACTTATACGCCAGCTAAACCGCTGTAGATGAAAGAAACTCATCTTCAAGTGCCTGAAGTTTATGCTTCACTGTTCCATCGATGACCGTATCATTAATACGCACAGCCATTCCTCCTTTTAAAGCGGGATCCTTTTCAACCGTTAAATGGACTTGCTTTGAGGTTATTTCTTCCAACTTTCGGTGAAGTTTCTCCTTTTGCGAAGAAGTTAAATCATAAGCTACATAAGCTTTTAGATCAATAATACCCGCATAGCTGCGATATTTTTCAATATAAGAACGCGTTATCTGGTGCAGCAAATTGATTCGGTCTTTTCGTACAAGCAAGGTAAGAAATAATCGGGTGGGTTCATGAATTTTATCACCAAATAATTCTTTTAATACAGCCTGTTTATCATCGTGATTGACAATGGGACTTTTGAGGAATAATTCCAGTTCATGAGAATCATCCATTGTATTGTTAATAAAATCCATATCCTCCAGCAATGCTTCTACTTCATCACGATCTTTGCCCAATTCAAGAAACATCGTTGCATATCTGCGGGCAGCTTTTGTTATAAGCATTCCTTCAGCTTTCGGTTTTTAACAGTTAATTCTACAGATGATTAATATTGATAGATAAAATTATTTTTCCATGCAGCATCTTCCACCAAATGAAAAATGAAGGGGATCAATGGCTGCTATAAACTTACCAAGTTCAGGAAAAAATCACCTCATTCTATCTATTTTTTAATTTTTGTGAAGATCATTGATGAAATCATCTACCAATTGCTGGTTTTTTTTCTCATCAATCTCCGCGTCCAGTATTTTGGAGGCAGCCTCTACGGCCAGTTCCGCCACTTCATCGCGTAATTCCAATAAAGCACGCTGTTTTTCCTGCTCAATTGTTTCACGGGCTTGTTCCAGGATTTGGTTGGCTTCTTCTTCAGATTTCGCTATGCGCTCTGCCCTAATTGCCTTGGCTTCCTCAATGGCCTCCTTGCGAATCTGTTGAGCTTTTAATTCCGCTTTGCGTAATGCTTCTTCATTCTCCTCAGAAATTCGTTCAGCACGACTTAATGCTTTCTCTGCTGATTCGAGCGATTCTTTAATATGATTTTCGCGTTCTTCCAACGAATCTCTGAGGACGGGCACGGCATATTTTGCCAATACGAAGATAAACAGAATGAGCGTAATCAGCTCCCATATGGCAAATCCAGGATCAAATGATAGTATTCCACCACCGTTTTCCAATAATAACAACATGATATCAAATAACTATTATTACTGACCGATTCCGAAGAGAATCATAATGCAGACAATAAGTCCAAACAGTGCAACTCCCTCAACAAGCGCAGCGGTCAAAATCATAACACCCTGTATATCATCATAGGCTTCGGGCTGACGGGCGATGCCTTCGGCTGCCCCCTGCCCGATCAATCCGATTCCGATACCCGCGCCAACTGCCGCGATTCCTGCTCCAATTCCAGCTCCTAATAGTGCCATAGTTTTTACCTGTAGTTATGTTTAAGTTAAAATGTAAATTGTTCGAATTATAAAAGAATTTATGCCTAATTACGCGTGGACTTCAGCTGCCTGATCGGCGGGCGCATGGTCTTTGTCAGCCAATCCGATAAATACAGCTGTAAGCAAGCTAAATATATATGCCTGTATCAAGGAAATTATTGCCTTCAGCGCAAATAGTGAAACCGTAACAGGCACCGCAACCACAGAAGTGGCCCAACCGGCTCCACGACCGAAAGATTGCGCAAAGACAAATATAAGCCCAAGTATGCATACAATCATAATTTTTCCGGAAAGCATATTGGCATAAAGTCGAACAGCCAGTGCAAACGGCTTGGTAAATACGCCAATTAACTCACCGGGAATTAAAAGGAAACGGACCCAAATGGGAACGCCTGGATACCAGAATATTTCCCGCCAGTGACTTTTAGTCGAATTCCGCTGGGTCAGAACAAAAGACACAACAGCAAGTGTAGCGGTTACGGTTATATCAGCTGTTGCCGTCTCTCCCCACGGAACCAGACTAAATAAATTCATAAAGAGGATTAAGATGAAGATACCGAATAAAAACGGAAAATATTTGCGAGCCAGTTCCGGCCGCAGATTTTTTTCAGCCACCTCTTCGCGGATAAAGATAAAAACCGATTCAAACATATTCTGGAACCATCCTTTTGGCTCGGTTGTACGACCATATCCCTTTCTATAACGCCTCACCATACCCAACACAATACCCAACGATATCAGCATTGATATCCAAAAATATATCAAATGAGATGTGATTGACAAATCAAGGTCGATATCGCCTCCGTTGGCCGGAACAAGTTCGCCATTCTTTTCAGTAAACTTTCCGGATTTAATCGCCTGTGTTGTACTCTTGAAAAAGTACCAGTGACCATTTGCCAGCAAAATTCGGGGCAACGGCACCCACCCACCGGGATATTCAAATTTATTATGATTTTTTACTACGCTGACTACCTGAATAGGATTATTGTTTGCCTGATCTCCTTTTTTGCCTGCAGCAGCAAGTCGGAGTGGCAAAAACAAGCAGAAACATAACAAGACAAGAAGTCGGCGAAATGCCTTTACCATCACCCTTTCTATTTATTACCGGTTTTCATTAAATTTTTCAATAAGACAATTTCGATAATAGAATGACAAATATAAGAAATCATAAAACTAAGAATAAAAAAAACTTGCTCGTTCCCTGCGAGCATAAGGATAAGTATAAAAGCGGCCAACACCAAAACAAATCGTATGGCTATAGACCGGTAAAAAAAATAAATAAATCGGCTATGATTTTTCATATCAACTTTACGCGCCATCCAGAAATTACTTCCGACAAAAATAAAACTGAGCAAATAAGCAGCTATAAACGACCAGAACCGGGAAGAAGCCACAAACAAAAATATGATGGCAACGATACACAAAATGGACGTCCCATAAATAAGGAACTTTAAAAGATATGTATTTACCCGGCCTTTCAACCCTTCAGGAATCGTCTTTTAATCTTTTTTGCAGTTGTATTATGATAATAATAACATTTGTTATACCCACTACACAACCAATCAATACCAACCATGGTGCTGTGCCAAAATAATCATCGAGCCAATGTCCAATTAATATGGGTAGAGAGATCCCCACAGCCATCTCTGCGCCAACATATATATAAGGCCCATATTCATCTATGAAACTTTTCTTGCTCACGCCACCAAATCAATTAAACATACGATGATTATGAAACAAATAAATTCGATAAACCCGCTTTCACTCTTGCGCCTGAAAAAAGATTAATTGCAAGCTAAAACGCAGCTAATCTTACTTAGTACATAAAATAATGTTTAGGGTTTTGCGGAATGCCATTATTCCAAATCTCTATGTGGAGATGCGGGCCGGAGCTGATTATTCCCACGTTTCCGATTGTTCCCAAAATATCCCCTTTTCGCACCGTTTCTCCAGTTGATTTTTGAATCGTTTGCGCGTGTTTATACACCGTAATGATGCCTCCGGCATGCTGAACAATGATAACATACCCATAATTAAAAGTCCATTCCTGACTGATAATAACGCCATCGGCTACGGCTTTAAACGGCGTTCCACTTTTAGCCGCAATATCAAGCCCAAAATGCCCGTCATTTATATTGAATTTACGCGTGAGTGTCCCCACAATCGGGTACGAAGTGGGGAAATCCGGAGCGGTCTTAAATAAATTTGAAATCAGAGCCGCATTGTCCGGAAGCTCTGCAACTTTATTATTGGATTTAGCCGTCGTATTTGTTTGCCGTATATGCGAGGTAGCTTTGGGGGAAGCGGTTCGTGTTGCGGAAACCTGCAGGGTGGTATCTTTATTGGCCAGGATAATTTGTTTCATATCCTTTAGCTGTCTGTTGCGTGCATCCAACGTATCCTGCAAAGCGGCTACCTTTTGCTGAATGCCAATTACCGTATTACGCATCCTGTTCTTATTATTAATTATATCCCCAAGCGGTGTATACCTATATAATATGCTGATCAAAATGATCACTACAAACAACACCGCAACACAAAAAAACCATAACTCCTTCCGATTGAACCGGTGGAAGCTTTCTTCATCCGACCCCTGGTCGCGAATTACCACATCGGCATAGGATTCCCGACGCAGGGAAAATAGTTTTTTCAACAGGGAAAACATTAGCGCCTCATTGCAATACGTTCGTCGATGCGATTATGCCTCGGGAGTAGGTCCACGATAATTAAAGGGAACGTCAAAATCATCATCCCCTGAAATGGGACCGTGCTCTTGTTCAAATTTTTTCAAATTCTGTTCCAGTGCATCCGACAATCGCTTGGCATGTTCCGGGGTAAGTATCATCCGCTTTAACACTTTTGCTTCAGGCACGCCCGGCATGATAGCAATAAAATCGAGAACAAATTCGGTATCGGAATGGGTGATCATCACCAAATTCGAATACGTGCCGGATGCCTCTTCTTCGGGTAATTGAATTTCCATTTGATCCTGATTCATGGGATTGCTTTGATCTGGCATAAAACTGGTTTTTAAATTTAATATATAATGAAATTTAAACTTTACTATAAATCCTCAGAAAAATTATAGCGATCCGCCGAATGTCAATATAAAATATAATCTATTATTTACCTATCAATTGCCTTTAAAATTCTTTGTTAAAACCTCCAAATTATCTTTGAAAAGCATATAAATCGGACGTAAAAAGCCCAATTTTAAGCTAAGTCTTTATTCTTCAGGAACCTAATTGCCTTTAAATAAAGAGCTGTCTTCCAAATGTGATTCGGAATAAAAAAGACGATTCCGAATAAAAGGTTTGGTTTACAGAGGACTCTTTGAAATAGGAGCCTTCAGGCTAATCGATAAATCCTTTTTCGCGCATCCAGTCATCATTATAAATTTTTCCAGTATATCTGGATCCGCTATCTGGTAAAATGATGACCATCATATCATCTTCGCCAAAGTCACTTTCACGGGCATATTCCAGCGCGCCGTAAACCGCTGCGCCACACGATCCACCGACAAAAAGAGCTTCCTGCTGGGCTAATTTACGCGTAGTCAGAAAAGCATTTTTATCATTAACCTGCACGACATCATCAACCAAATCAAAATTCATATTGGCCGGGAGGAGATCTTCGCCAATGCCTTCTGTTAAATAGGGTTTAATTTCTTCTTCACTGAATTCCCCGGTTTCAAAATAATGCTTATAGACCGATCCAACACTGTCTATACCGATGGTTTGAATGTTTTCATTTTGCTCTTTTAAATACTTAGAAGTGCCTGATATGGTTCCGCCTGTTCCCATGCCAGCTACATAGTGAGTCACCTTGCCATCGGTTTGCTCCCAAATTTCCGGTCCGGTAGTTTCATAATGCGCCTTTGTATTGCTGGGATTACTATATTGATCCGGGTAGTAAGAGTTCGGAATTTCTTCACTCAACTGCTTTGCCACTGAATAATAACTTCGGGGATCATCCGGAGCTACATCTGCCGGACAAATTCTCACTTCGGCACCCATTGCACGCAGCAGATCAATCTTCTCCTGGCTTTGTTTGTCATTAATGGTAAAAATACATTTGTAACCTTTAATCGCCGCAGCCAGAGCCAGGCCCATGCCGGTATTGCCAGACGTCCCTTCAATGATGGTTCCTCCCGGCTTTATCAGACCTTTTTTCTCGGCATCTTCAATCATCTTCAAGCCGATGCGATCTTTAACACTTTGCGCCGGATTAAAATATTCAACCTTTACCAAAATTGTTCCGGGGATTCCCTCATTCACTTTATTCAGTTTGACAAGTGGCGTATTGCCAATCGTTTCAAGTATGGAATTATAATACATTTATCTTTCTATAATCAGTTTAAAAATTCTTTATGAAGCTAAATATACCAAAATTGCAGTATCAACTCGAATAAAAATGGATGAATTGTGTAGTTAAGTTACCCAACGGTCATGTGTTTGTCCGTTTTGAATATTACCGAAAATTCAAGGTCCATTAAAAAATTTGTCTGAACTCACCGTTTGATGACAAGCAAAAAAGTTATTGCATCCATCCCCAAAGCTGCGAAGAATGACTTCCCTGAAAACATTTCACTCATTCCCGGCAGATCGATAATTCATAAAATATTGAACCGGGTGTTCATAGCAGATTTACTTCTTTTTGTATGAGTCAGTTTAAATTCAAACAGCCTTACTTAGCCCTTTTTTACATGCCTTGCTGAAAGCTTAACTGTATGTTTTTTGAATATAAAGCAAATATTTTTTTAAGTCTTTTATAATCAGTTATTTATAAATAAAAAAAGGTATTATAAAATATATTGTATATTTTATTAACTCATTGTATTCCATTATTTTACAATCGTTTACTTAGAATATTTATTGACACATCCAAATCCTCAAAATCAACCTTTTTTTCTTATTAAATGAAGCCTATATTGAATGTTAATTTGAATTTGAGTTATACCTATGTTTGTGGAGCAACATAAACCTAAAGATTACGATTGCGGCTACAACGTCGACCTGATGATTTCGGCGCTGCGCAGAATCAAAGACAAGGATGAACGACTAAAATACGCAGAACGGGCTGTTGGGTTGATTAAGCAAAGCCACCCAAGCTGGCTTGATGAAAATGGAGAAAGCAAAGCAGCCTGGGATCGCTTCTATGAGTTGGCTGATTATGATCCTGAAGAGTATGGAATCGTCAGCCCGTTTAAAAAACAAGACGAAAATTAGTTTCAACACCCCGGGTATTTCTTGCTTGAAATCTTTAATTATTTCTCTTTTCCTCCCCTGCCTTTCGTTTTTGGGGATTAAGTCTACATTCTTTGTCCAAAATTTTAATCACCTTCCGATAAATAATTATACGTGTTTGGGGCGTGATTCAAGAAACAGTCAGACGGGCATCAGTCGGTAATGTAAAACTATCCAAGTATTAGCCCCTTTTTAACAGCTGAAAAGTCAGGGCTTTTCATGTCTTCAAGTCAAGATAAGGGAGACTGCTGATACCGGATATTTCCTTCATCATAAACTTCTACTTTCGGGGAAAACTGTGATGTGGAGCGATTCTCCCGGCTTGTTTGAGCACTCCATGCTCTGCTTGGCGATTATGTCTCTACTTGAATATTGCTTACCCTATCTCGTTAAAAATTTTCAAGATCGGAATTTTTCAATATTGTCTATTATAATATGAAATTATCATCGTTAATAACTATACTGTACTGCATGGGTTGATTACAGACCGGTTAAATCATCAGGTTGATGTCACAGATTTTCATTTTCCGGTTTTACTAAGACAAATTTTTATTGAAAATATAGACTTATTTTTGTTGAGACGGACTCATAGAAGCCAGGGATGAGATTATGGACAAGACGATAAAAAAATTTATGCGCTATCTAAAGATCGAGCGCAATGCTTCGGCTCATACCCTGAATGCCTATCAAACTGATTTAGAACAATTTTTTGATTTTTGTGCGCGCAAGTTTGGTAGTGAAGACGATTCGGTCCCTTTAAATCGTATTGACCGCCTGCTGATTCGACTCTGGCTGGGAAGCCTTTCTGACGATGGACTCCAAAAAAGCAGCATCGCCCGCAAGGCGGCAGCACTACGCTCTTTTTTTAAATATGCCTTTAAACGGGGAATTATTGAAAAAAACCCGGCCCGCCTGCTCGTTGTTCCCAAAAAAGATGAACCGCTGCCCGAAACGATCACACCGGAGGCTATGGCTCGCATGATGGAGCAGGTGAATACCCGATCACCCCGCGGAGCACAAACAAAAGCAATTCTGGAACTTTTTTACAGTACCGGTATCAGATTAAGTGAGCTGGTGCAGCTTGATGTTACTGATATTAATATGAAATTATCGCAAATGAAAGTGATGGGTAAAGGTGCAAAACAGCGTATTGTGCCCATAGGATCAAAAGCGATGAAAGCCTTAAAAATTCATTTAAATTCAAGGACTGAATTATTTGGTGCCCAGACAGATACAGATGCGAGAAACGCATTATTCATTGCGGCCCACGGGCAGCGAATATATACCCGGGCTGTTCAACGAATCGTTAAAAACTGGATAAAGAAAGTCTCTGAAGTATCCCAAAAGAGTCCCCATACATTGCGGCACAGTTTTGCTACTCACCTGCTTGACAGTGGCGCAAATATACGGGTTATTAAGGAACTTCTGGGACATTCGAGTTTGTCATCAACACAAATTTATACGCACACCAGTGTGGAGCGGCTTCATGATGTCTATAAGACAGCCCATCCACGTGCAGAATCTAAATCCCGAATGGAAAGTGGGATTACCTAAATAAGATGTTTTTATGGTTGAATAATCTCGCTCAATATTTCAAGGACTTTAACAATTTTCAGGAATCCTGTTAAGTTTTTATTTTAGTCAACTGGTTTTAGATTCGCTGCTTGCGTTTATTTAAAATTAATAATAAAACCGAGCAGTTTTGTGTAATTTTTACTAAGAAATAATTAAAATTTTATGAAAACTACATTCACAGCACGCCATTTCGAACCCACTCAGGAACTGCATACCTATAGCGAGGAAGCCGTTCAGAAACTGGATCAATTTTATGATCGTATTATCGCCTGCGATATCATACTTGAGCCCGTACCTAATGACGAGAATCCTCATCAGGCTGAGTTGAATTTAAAAATTCCACAGACCCTTCTTAACGCCAAAGAGCAGGCTTCTTCATATGAAAAGGCTGTAAATGATGTCGTGGATAATATCACCCGGCAACTTAAAAAATACAAGGACAAGCATTTCGCTGATCATTAAAATATAAACCTGCTTTACGTAAATATTAAGCCATATTATATAGTTTCTCTTAGTTTTTAGCATCAACGCGTCGCTTATGTCAGACTAAGCACAATAATTTTTATTCGTGCTGTCGTACGGTTGACCTACGGTAAAACGCCAAAAGGAACTATTTTGTGAGCCGAATAACACGGAACGAGGGAACATTTTTTTATTTTTAATATTATAGCTTATATTTACGCCATTTAAAACAATACGATTTAAATAACCTTTTAGTTTGAAGAATTATTTATATAATATTAAAAAATTGATGTCTAACCTCCTTGAGTCCGAGCCGTCAGAGCAGGTTATTCAAGCTGCATGCACCTGGATTGTTGCAGGTGTTGTAATAGCTGGATTAGTTGTCAGTATAATGTACAAGATGACGGGTACGCCGGCTGAAATTGCTCTCCGTGCTAAAAATAAGGTCTTAAGGAAACAACTCAATCATACCAAACGAACGGTAAAAAAATTCAGACAGCAGTTAAAGACCCTTTCGCACGATGATAATAAGCTCTATCGCTCTGTTCTTGGCATGAAAAAGATATCACACGGAGAACGAGAAGCTGGGGCGGGCGGAGCTGATATTTATGCTAAATATGATGTTTACGGCAAAAAAACAGCAAATATCCTCAAGTGGACATCCAAACACTTGAAGCAAATGGAGCGAACGATAAAAATTCAGAAAGCGAGTTTCGCGAAAATAGAGCGGAAATATAATACAGATCGCAAAAAATTTAAGCACATCCCGGCTATTAAGCCTGTTGCCGGACCGATAACCAGTGGCTTTGGTATGCGTTATCACCCCATTTTACACCATATGCGCTTTCATAAGGGGGTAGATATCGGAGCCCCGGTGGGAACTAAAATTTATGCTTCTGCAGCCGGTGTTGTAAAACATGCCGGGCCCGAGGGGACATACGGTAATCTTATTATCATCGATGACGGCTATGGATATGAGACTTA
The DNA here is from genome assembly GCA_035638715.1 of Balneolaceae bacterium. Lineage (GTDB taxonomy): Bacteria > Bacteroidota > Rhodothermia > Balneolales > Balneolaceae > SMO-BIN1. The sequence continues at coordinate 5,957 of DASQZL010000357.1, read as the reverse complement.
TTACGCCCATCTGTCTGCTATTGCAAAAGGAATAAAACCGGGCGTAAATGTTAAGCGTGGCGAAAAAATCGGCTTGGTTGGCCAGACCGGCTTGACAACAGGTCCCCACTTGCATTATGAAGTTCACAAAAATGGGAAGGCTGTCAATCCTATTATTTACTTTTATGCCAATACTACTCCATCCCAATTCTTGAAATATAAGCGTATGGCCGAGAAGAGCACTAAATCAATGGATTAATAGCTCTCCCCCATTTCTGAGTAATAGAATAAGCCCTAAAACAAAATTAATTAGCTGCAACATAGAGCGCTACTAACGGCAGAAAATATTGTTGCGGCAATATCCCGGCCATAGTATCGTACCTTCTCGAAGAAGCGGTATTTATTAGTTGTTTTGAGTACAACGGATAATAAATCCTTTTGTACGCACTGTTTCGATATAATTGTGCTCTGATCGCGCCCTTATCTTTTTACGCAAATAACTGATATATACATTTATATAATTTGTTTGGGTATCAAAGTCGATATCCCAGACGTCTTGCGCTATTTCTTCGAGTGAAACAACTTCATTTTTTCTTTTAATTAAATAGACCAAAAGGTCAAACTCGTTATTCGTAAGTTCAACTTTTTCATCATTTACCTTAAAAGAACGATTGATCAGATTAATCTCCAATTCACCACAACGTAAAACCTCGCTATTGTGATTGGTTTCCTGGCTACGCCGGAAAATTGCTTTTACCCGAGCCTTTAATTCTGAATTATCAAAAGGTTTCGTAATATAATCGTCTGCTCCAACCTCAAGGCACTTTACTTTCACATCTGTTTCTTTTTCTGCAGAAAGCACCAGGACAGGTGTTGTCGATCCATGTTCGCGCATGGACTTACAAATATCGTAGCCATTTCCGTCTGGTAACCCCAGATCAAGCAAAACCAAGTCAATGGAATTTTCCATAGCCCGAATTTTCCCACTTTCAAAAGTGCTCTCCACCTCTACCTCATGATTATTGTTTTCCAATATCATTTGGATCAGTGCCCGCATGGTTGGATCATCTTCGATGACCAATACTTGCATAATCTCTTGTATTTTTGATTAAAAGATTCACCCTTACCAATTACCTAACCCCTGTTAGTAGAAAAGTAAATTACTACTATGTGCTAAGTATTTCGATTTAATAACTAATACTTAATTATATTAAAATTATCTAACAATTTATAGCTTTATTTTAATTATTATAATTCTTATTAATAATAGCTGATATTAAATTGATGAAAAGCTTTTCAAATCTAATTTTTCTCTATTAAAACGCTCTTTAATAAGTTGCTTTAAAAGATTTATCAACACTGAAAAAACATCCCACATCCTCTTTTCTATCAAAAAGTTAACCCATTGTCGGCTGTACCAAAGCCTACGTTTTCAATCCTTTGTAATGCAAAAATAGATAACGATTAATTTCATAAGAGATTCTTCTTTAAAAGCACATTTCAATACGTTCAACTGAGCGACGATTTTGTTTCTGTGATTACTTTATGAGAGCGCAATGAAGCCATTAAAATGATCTCTGAAAGAATAAACTGCCATGATAGTAAATTCTGATTATTCCCCAAAAAGAGGCAATTAGCCTGCCACCTTTGTTCTCCAAACGCGATTGAAAATTCATGCAGGCCTTTCTTAGAATAAAAAATATATGCGTTTCAGAGTTTATTCATAACCCCTTTGCTTTCAAAAGATTCACGTGTTAATACCACTTTTTTATTGAAAATAAATTATTCGTCGCTGCTAAATCTAATAAATTTCTTTTCCGATAATAAGCAACGCAATGAAATATATTTATCTTTGGCTTTTAAGCCTGTTCACTGTTAACTTTCGACAAACTTAAAAAAATTGAAAGAAACGTCTAACACTATGGCTGAAATTCGCTCAGACTGGTCCAAAGATGAAATTGCCGAACTTTATCATACTCCCTTGATGGAATTGATCTATCAGGCTGCAACGGTACATCGCCAACACCATGAGACAGGTGAAGTTCAGGTTTGCACGCTTCTTTCGATCAAAACCGGAGGTTGCCCGGAAGATTGTGCATACTGTCCGCAGAGCGCACATCACAATACGGACGTGGAAGCAGGCGATATGTTGGAATCAGATGAAATTCTGGAAGCGGCCCAACGGGCAAAAGAGGCCGGCAGCACGCGTTTCTGCATGGGAGCGGCCTGGCGTAACCCGCACAAAACCAAAGATTTTGACCATGTATTGAATATGGTGGAATCGATAACGGATATGGGCATGGAAGTTTGTTGTACGCTGGGTATGCTTACCGATGAGCAAGCGGCCAAACTCAAAGAGGCCGGGCTATACGCTTATAATCATAACCTCGACAGCAGTGAAGATTTCTACAACCGTATTATATCAACCCGAAAATACGAGGACCGCCTTAACACCATTCAGAAAGTGCGCGAAAATAATATAAGCGTTTGCTCGGGTGGAATTATAGGTATGGGTGAAACGGACGAAGATCGCATCGAACTGATTCATAACCTGGCAACGATGCCGCAGCACCCCGAATCGGTGCCCATCAATGCCCTCCTTGCCGTTGAAGGAACGCCGCTCGAAGACCAGCCAAAAGTTCCCTGGTACGACATGGCGCGCATGATTGCTACGGCACGTCTGACAATGCCGGACTCGATGGTTCGACTCTCGGCCGGACGGGTCAATATGAACATGGAAGAGCAAGCAATGTGTTTTATGGCCGGTGCCAATTCTATTTTTACGGGTGAAAAATTACTTACAACCGACAACAACTCTCTCGAAGAAGATAAGCGCATGTTCGACATCCTGGGACTAAAACCCCGTGAGGCCTTCAAGGATGCCAAAGAGGAGCATATTCCCGAAGCGGTGGAAGCTGCTGAATAAATTAATCACCTACCTTTATTTTCAAAATATCTTAGTGCCTGAATCTTAAGAATATCTAAAAGCTGTACCACATAGTTGCACTATTTTTACCTATAAAAAAGAGTTAAATAAAATTTTGGAATGAAGAAAAGAAATTTAACATTAATATAATCTCTGCAATTATAATAAATATTTATTAACAAATTAATGAGGGTATTATGCTAAAAATACGGACATGGTTAGGGCTTTTGCTACTCACAGTATTGGCTGTAGGATGTTCAGGACAGGCTTCTACAAAAAAGAGTGATAGTAATAATAATGGCCCAATAAAACTCACCACCAAGAGTGCGGGATTAAATCTACCAAAAGGCTTTACGGCTGTGAAAGTAGCGGATAGTCTGGGTTCAACCCGGCATATCGCCATTGCCAAAAATGGTGATATATATATCGGCCTTCGTCATTCAAAAAACGGTGGGGGGATCGTAGCCCTGCGCGACACGAATAATGACGGCAAGGCGGATATTATAAAATATTTCGGCAAGCATGCAGGCACGGGCATCGGCTTGCACAATGGTTATCTCTATCACAGTACAACACATGCCGTCTACCGATATAAAATGCCTGATAACGGCTGGATTCCTCAAGGATCACCACAGGTAGTGGTGAAGGGATTTCATCGCCCGCGGCAGGAACATGCGCCCAAAGCATTCACTTTTGATAATGATGGTAATATTTATGTGAATGTGGGTGCGCCTTCAAATTCATGTCAGAAGAAAGATCGTCAAAAAGGATCACCAGGTCAGAATCCCTGTCCCCTGCTTAAAGATTATGCGGGTATTTGGCGATATGATGCCAGTAAACTCAATCAAACGAAAAATGGCAGTCAAAACCGATATTCTACCGGATCCCGAAACGTAGTGGGCATGGCTTGGAATAATCAGAACAATGCACTTTATATCATGCAGCACGGCCGGGATCAGCTTTATCAAAATTGGCCGCAATACTATAATGCCAAGCAAGGGGCGGAACTACCAGCTGAAGAAATGTTTAAGGACCAGAAGGGCGACAATTTCGGCTGGCCTTATACTTACTATGATCAACATAAAAATAAAATTATGCTTGCTCCTGAATATGGAGGCAATGGTAAAAAAACAGTTGCCGATTCAAAGTGGAAAGGAGAATTCACACCTCCTGTAGCCGCTTATCCGGGTCACTGGGCACCCGACGGACTTATTTTTTACACGGCCGATCAATTTCCGGCCAGGTATAAAAATGGAGCCTTTATAGCTTTTCATGGATCATGGAACCGTGCTCCCAAACCGCAGGAAGGTTATGATATCGTATTCCAGCCTTTCAAAAACGGTAAAGCACAAATGGGCAAGTATTACAAATTTGCTACGGGCTTTGCAGGAATGAAAAAACCGCAACCGGGCTCAGCCAAACATCGCCCCTGTGGTTTAGCCATTGGTCCTCACGGCTCACTATATGTGACCGATGATTCCGGTGGAACAGTTTGGAAAATAACTTATACAGGCAACAGCTAAGTTTAAGGAGACAGCTCCGTTGCTTTCTCCTAAATTTATATTATTCCATTTCAAAGGATCCCGGCAAACTCCCGGGATCTTTTTTTATTTTCATTTTCCCGATAGGCTCTCACTTCGCTCCTTCTGTCACACGTCCGTTCTGATATAATTTCAGTTTTGTAAATTTTCCTTTTTTATCTTTTATAAATCTTATCTCGGCTTTTACCGGCTTTAAAAAAAACTTGGTCTTTGACTCGGGATAGAGTCTGAATTTCTGTTGTCCCGTCCCTCGCGCATACAGGTGATCATTATCCCGGGTAATGCGAATACTGAATGTCGGGGTGAGTTTATATGTGCCGGTATATTTAGCAAGAACCTGTGGCTTTACAGAAATGCTGTGTTTAACCGGTCGGAGCGCAAATTGTTGATCCAACAAATGAAAACCAATATCATCAATATTATCCCTGCCACTGCTCAGTATAACGACACCGGTATCGGTCTGTTTGTTGTAACCAATAAAACTCCGGAAGCCGCCAGTCCCGCCATTATGCCACAGAATGGTATCTTTCTTGGTTGATTCAAGCCAGGCCAGACCAATATCACTATTGCTGCCGATAGAAAATCGCATTAGGTGAGTATATTTGATAGCGGTATACAATTGGGTAGGTGCGAATCCCATTTGAGCCTTCATATAGCGTACCATATCAGCAGTGGTGGACCGAATGCTTCCGGCACCGGTCAAGATGTTCCACGTCCAGTGCCTAATTGGATTACCATAAAAGTAGGGATGCGCAAATTGACTGTATTTTGATTTGGGAATATGGATGTAGGTATTGGTCATTTCTAACGGGCTCGTAATATATTTTTTCAATAAATGCCGGTATGATAATCCAGAAACACGCATCAAAATGTCACCCAGCAATCCCATACCTACATTCGAGTACTGGTATGAGGCGCCCGGTGCCCGTTTGAGCTTATAATGATCCAGAAATTGGTATAAATCACGGGCAGTATAGTCTACATAGGGATTCAGTTGGCTTTTAGGGGAAAAATTCGCCGGCATACGTGGCAGTCCGGAAGTGTGGGTGGCCAGCGACTCAAGAGTAATTTTTTGGCCATGATAAGAGGGCGTGTGTACGGAATCCGGCAAAAACTGACCTATACTGTCATCCAGCGCTATTTTATGTTGTTGCACCATTCGTGCAAATATTAGTGCCGTAAATGTTTTAGTAACAGAGCCAATTTCATAGATCGTGTGCTTGTTTACACGACGCTTTTGGCCGGTTGAAAGATATCCCCGCGAAAAAAATGAGGCATGTCCATCGGGATGGATATAACCCACGGATATGCCAAGTATATCCTTTTCATGAATCCGCTGTTGAATATTCTTTTTCACCGCCTGCATATCTGGCTGCGCCTGCATGCACGAAACAGCCGAAGAGAAGATTAAGAACGATAAAAAGATTTTTTTTCGAAGTGAAAGCATCTTTAAAATCATGGGTAATTAGAATACATAAAATAATTATTTTTTGTCTCACTGCTGAAAATTT
>DASQZL010000356.1:0-6450 GCA_035638715.1 Balneolaceae bacterium | reverse complement strand
GTATGCCAGTGGCCAGGAGGGAGGCAGAATAAATCATGAAGCTCATCTCGCAGGGGCGGTTTGGGGAATTGCCTATATGGTTATCTTTGTTCCGAACGCTTTTAACCATTTTTTGCGTGCGCTTGGAGTATCATAAAGTCTGGATATTAAAAAAATGCAGCACATCCCGCACACTGTCGGGATGAACTGCACTGCATAATTTTACTCTAAAAGGTAAACTGCTCAGGAATAATTGCAGAAACTTTAACCGTTTTTATCACGGAAATCCTTCATAAAGTCTACCAGTTTTTCAACGCTCTCCATGGAGCAGGCGTTGTAGAGACTGGCGCGAATCCCACCGACGCTGCGATGCCCCTTCAGAGACACCAGATCATTGTCTGCAGCTTCATCAAGGAATTTTTGTTCCAGTTCTTCTGATGGCAACCGGTAGGTTACGTTCATCAGCGATCGGGAGTCTTTCTGTACGGCACCTTTGTAAAAATCATCCCGGTCAATTTCATCATAAAGCAGTTTTGCCTTTTTCTTGTTTAGTTCTGCAAAATGACTCAGCCCACCCTGATCTTCAATCCACTCCAATACAAGGTTTACCATATATACATTGAAGGCCGGAGGAGTATTGAATATTCGCTCGGTATGGGTCTGATATTGCAGAATGGTCGGCGTGTTATCTGTGTTGCCCTGTTGCTCAAGGAATTCTTTGTTCACAATCACGATGGTGACGCCGGCCGGTCCGACATTTTTCTGGGCACCGGCATAAATCACTCCATAGCGATCTACATCGATCGGACGCGCAAGAAAGTCTGAGGAGGCATCGCATACGAGCGGGACTCCATCGGTTTTGGGTTCGGTTTTAAATTGTGTACCGGCAACGGTATTGTTGGACGTAAAATGAACGTAAGCCGGATCCTCGCTAAAGGAAAGCTCATCCTGGCTGGGAACGCGGTCGTACCCGCCATCAGAGCTGCTGAATGGGACGTGAACATTGCCAAATAATTTTGCTTCTTTGATGGCTTTGGAGGACCATCGTCCGGTATCAATATAATCAGCGGTTCCCGAGGAGGGTAAAAAGTTGTATGGCACCATCATAAATTGGCTGCTTGCTCCGCCCTGCAGAAACATAATATGGAAATCGTCTCCAAGGTTTAGCAAATCACGGATACGTGATTTAGCCTGCCGGTCAATTTCGGTATAGGCAGCACTGCGGTGACTCATTTCCATCACCGAGTACCCGATATCTTGGTAATTGGTAAGTTCTGATTTAGCTTTTTTTAGCACTTCGAGCGGTAATTGTGCTGGACCCGGACTAAAGTTGTGTACGCGACTCATGTGTATTGATTTATTGTTGAGGGGTTATTGAGAGTTAAAATTATTTACGGTTTAACTGATAAATAATTATGAATAATCAAATTCCTAAAATGTATGTACAAGAAGACCCGATCGTAATTTTGGCTCAAACCAGGTTGATTTAGGGGGCATCAGCAATCCTTCGTCAGAAACCTGTACCAGCTCTTCAATAGCTGTGGGATACATGCTGATGGCCAGATCGGCTTCGCCACTGTCCACGCGCTTCTCGAGTTCTTCGGTTCCCCGGATGCCACCGACAAATGCGATGTTTTCATCACGGCGTGGATCTTCAATGCCAAGCATCGGCTCAAGAATGGAATGATGAAGACGATAGACGTCAAGCCGCTCCACTGCGCTGGGATTTTTACCTTCGGGCAGTTCAATTTGCAGCCATTTCCCATCTGTATAAATGCAAACATTTCCCTTTTGTGACGGGGCGGGATCAACATCATCCCGAACGGTAAACTTTTGTTTCAGTTTTGCCATGAAATCATCCGGTACGTCAAATATGATGCGGTTGTAAGCCAAAATATTCATCTGCGACATTGGAAAAATCACCGCAGGGAAGTAATTAAACGCTTCATCACCGGTCGTATTGCCGTGTTGTTTGCGAAGCTGATGGGCCGCTCTCGACGCTGCTTTACAACGGTGATGTCCATCGGCTATATAGAGATGATTCAGTTCAGCAAAGGCCTGCTCAAAAGCTTCCGGTTCATCCACTTTCCACAGGCGATGTATGATACCGTCGGGCGCTGTAAAATCGAACAGCGGTTCGTGCTTCCGGCAATAGCCGGCCATCATATCAGAGATATCGTCTTGATCCCTGCAGGTCAACATGACCGGTTCGGCTTGGGCTTGCTGCTCTAAGATATGCCGTGTTCGATCGTTCTCTTTGGCCGGACGTGTCAGCTCGTGCTTCAATATGACCTCATCGTCATAGTCGGCAACCGAGACACAACCAAAAATCCCTGTCTGTGTCTTTTCATTCCACTTAAGCTGGTATATGTATAGGGATGGGGCTTGCTCCTGTTTGAGGTAGCCTTCTTCTATGAATTTACGAAGATTCTCGGCTCCTTTCTGATAGACGCTGTCATCATTAAAAGGTGTGCCTTCGGGAAGGTCTATTTCCGGGCGTATGATATGCAAAAAACTTGTTGGGTTGCCCTCAGCGGCTTCCCGGGCTTCAGCCACGCTGATGACATCATACGGAGGTGAGGATATTTGCTGCACCTTTTCGGGTGAAGGATGCCATGCTTTAAAGGGACGAACAGTAGCCATATATTAAATGATATTAGGTAAATTAAAATTCGGCTTTAAGGTACCGGTAGCTGTTCTATTTTTAAAGTGTGAAATGCTTAAAAATGTAAATATTTTGATTAACCGTATTCAAAAAGTGTCAAAAACCTTTTAAATTTAAAGGGAATTTTGAAAAACTCGTTTTTGCTTCAAATAAAACAGGTAAATTATCCCTGTTGGCTGAATTAATAACTATATTTTATACTGAAATTTTCTTTCTAAAAGCAAATAAATACTGATATGGATTTCGAAAATTTAGATAGTGAACAACTTTCGGACGATCAACAGCAACAAATGTTATTTATGATGCTGGTACAGCAGCATCAACAAATTGCCATGATGGGAATGGGAAAAATAAAAAATCCCTCGACGGATGAGATTGAACGCGATCTGAAATCGGCAAAGTTTGCTATTGATACACTTTTGATGCTACAGGATTATACGGAGGGCAACTTGCCGGATAAACTGAAGGGATATCTGAAAAATACGCTGAGTACCTTACAATTAAACTATGCCGAAGAACAGGACGAAGAAAATAAAGAAACCAAAGAGAGCGAATGATCTCCGTAACAGCTGCAGGTGGTGTAATACACCGGCAACATGGCCATCAACAGGAAGTATTACTCATTCATAGAAATGGACTTTGGGATTTGCCTAAAGGAACAAAAGAAGATGGTGAATCAATATTGGAATGTGCGCGACGTGAAGTAGCCGAAGAAGTGGGTATTCCATTGCCCGACAGTGAAGGAGCACTGACGGAAACCACTCATACCTATAAACGTGGCGGTAAAAAATACCGCAAAACCACGTATTGGTTTGCAATGCAGACTGAGATGCAGCAGGGGTTTACTCCCCAGAAGGAAGAGGGCATCGATGATGTGTTGTGGGCCGAACTTGACGAAGCCAGGCAAAAAGTAGGCTATGAAAATCTAAAAGATGTGCTTGCCTCGTTTGGAACTTTTATAAAATAAAAAAGGCGCATCCGTAAAGATGCGCCTCATAACAATCCTTAAATCTTACAAGAGATTATCGACTCTGCAATTTGAAGAAGATCGGAAGACTGTATCGGACCTTCACGGGTTTGCCTCGCTGGCGACCCGGTTTAAATCGTGCATATTTCCGTACGGCTTTTACAGCTGCTTTATCACAGCCGCCTCCGATTCCCCGGATAACATGAACATTTGTGGGAACACCTTTTTTATTTACAACAAACTGTAGGGTAACACGTCCCGAAATACCGGCGTTTCTACAGCTTGCCGGATAATTAACTTTCTTTTGGAGTGCTGCAAGCCCGCCTTTCAGCTTGGGATTTTGCTGTACAGCAACAAATATTTTTTCTTTCTTTTTTTTCTTGCCTTTGCCGGCATGTTTGGGAGGCGGTGGCAGATCCTGATTGTTGTTCAGATCTGCATCAAAATGCATATTCTGATTTTTAACAACCTGATCGTTCGGAACTTTTACCGGTACCTGTGGGGCCGGCGGGGGTGGTGGTTTCTTCTTTTGTTGGGTCTGTTTGACCTTCTTCATTTTAACCACTTTCTGTTTCTTGCTGTAGTTCTTGTGCTTTGAGCTGCCATGAATATTTATTTTCATCGCAACAATGAAAATCACAAGCACTACAATCAAACCAGTTTCCAGAAATAAGGTATAGTACTTACGTAAATTTGCTTTTGGGTCTTTTCTTTCTGAACTCATAACAAAATCGTTTAGCGCTTAACTAAAATTTTTATTAATGTATCAAAAATAATTCTACAGTTCAACCTAAAATATCTTGCTTCTTGTAAACGTGTGATAATACAGATTATTCTATTCTGGAAGAATATCAATAATCTTGTATAGCGCCAGAGTGGCCACTAAGCCGCCCAGGGCGTCGGCGCCTAAGTCATATATGGAAGGATCGCGGTGAAATGGCATGATCCCCTGAAGACCTTCTATACAGCCGCCAAAAAAGATACCCAATAGGAGAATAATAATCAGATTTGTGCTTTCCGGCTTTGAGATGTATCGATAGTATCCGATCAGAAAAGTCCAGCCGCCGAACAAAAACATGTGTCCCAGCTTGTCATGAGACAAGACATCGGAAGGCAGCGCATGCTGCACAGGAAGCAGAGTCAAAACGAGCGTAATAGCTGTAAAAATGAGAATAGTTATAATCAGAATATAGCTTCGATTTAATAAAAATTTGTGTATTCTTACGATGTATTTAGTCATATCAGATCAAAAGGTTCCAGAGGAGCGGCATTATTTTTAAGGGCTGCTACAGCTTTTTTATTGCCATCAATGAGTGCCCGGATGCAGCTTTCGGCCGGCGGGCAACCCAAAGCGGTAAAAGCGGCTGTTTTTCCCGCAAGTACATCTCCAAAGCCGGCCCGTGAGAATTTACGGGTATCATACCCGCTCAAATATATATGTTTGTCCGGTGTTCCCAGTATAACAGGGTACCCTTTGGAGAGCAGTGTGATATCTTTTCGATGAGCCTGTGTTTTGACTTCATTTAACCGTTGGAGGTCGTTGTTAATATCAACGTCAAACAGGCGGGATAATTCTCCGGGATGAGGGGTTAAAATCCACTCGGATTCTTCCGGTTTTTCCCATTCCGCCTGTTGTGAAATCGCCCACAAAGCATCAGCATCAATAATAAATGAACGCCTGGTTTCTGCCAAAAGATTGTTTACAAATTCTACAGTAGATTCTTTACGTCCTAATCCCGGTCCGATTAATACCGGCCCTTTTTTTTGACTGATGATGCGGGAAACTTCCTGGAGATGGTCATACTTAAAGTAATTTTCATCACGCTGGCCGACCGGTTTTTTAATAATCTGCGGCAGATTATTTTCAAATATTTGCAGTGCACCGCGCGGACAAATAAGAATAACCGCCCCCACACCCTGGGCCCAGGCACTTTTAGCAGCCATCATAGCCGCTCCGGTGAGTCCTTCGGAACCCGCGATAATATGAACCACCCCGGCTTCGTACTTGTGCCGGGCTGGTTTTGACTGATACGGCGAAACCCAGTTCTCATCTATTAAATGGCTTGAATAGCGTTGTATAAAATGGTTTGGAAAAGGCAGTTCGCAAAATACGACTTCACCGACATATTCGTATCCGTCGCCCAGGTAAAAGCCCTGCTTGCGTGTTCCAAATGCGAACGTTTGGTCGGCTTTGATTGCGTTTCCCATAATTTTTCCGCTGTCCGCGTGCAAACCCGTCGGTATATCCATGGCAAATATCGGGCATGGCTGCTGGTTAGCCCAATTTACAGCATCCGTATAGTTGCCGCGCAGATTACTGTCGAGACCAGTACCCAGCATGCCGTCTATGATGAAATCGGGGCGCACGGCCTGGTCGAAATCGCTCCAGTTCGTGAAATTAAGGTGAACCGCGGAATTTTGATCTTCTATTGATTGCAGAAGATTGAAATTTTTTTCTGCATCGGGCGAGAGGTCATCGGTACCGCTGATGAAGACAAGAGTGATTTCGATGCCAAGCTGGGCCAGATAGCGTGCCACCACCTGGGCGTCACCGCCATTATTCCCTTTTCCGCAAAGGAATATGCCGCGATCACCCGGTTCAACCTGCCGGCGTATGTTTTTGGCCGCCGATGAACCGGCGATTTCCATTAGAGTAAAACTGTCAATACCAAATTTCCCAGTCGTATCGGCATCAATATTTTGACTTTGTTCAGCGGTTGTGATCGTAAACTCGGCAGGGATATCCATATTACTTAATAAGCTTTGGCAAATAAAACTTTCTGCTCAGAGGGTTTGCCTGTGACCATACAAGTGCCTTCTTCTTTCTTTTCATTCAATG
>DASQZL010000355.1:0-3039 GCA_035638715.1 Balneolaceae bacterium | reverse complement strand
GTCACCGAACCAGCAGGCATGAGTACCTATCAGGGTGTGGTACCATTTTTTGACGTAAGCTTTTGGAAATACATCAATTTAGTCGGTAATGACGGTGTATTTGCCTTAAAAGCAAAGGCCTTTAAAAATTATTTTGCCGGGCTGGCAGTGGTTAAATAAATATCTGTTATTTGAATGATTAAACTCGACAGCCTCTGCAGTCTTTATTTCTAAAATGCAGGGGCTGTTTCAATGTTGTTTAGTGATTTTCAACAGGTTTGCGTTGAGTATTCAATTTGTTAGTCTGCTGATTGTATTTTGTCACTTGACTAAGCTTCAAATAGGCTTTCCGGGCTTCTTGGGTACGCCAGTCCTGCTGGCCAAACCGTTTTATAAATACCTGATAAACGGATTTTAAAATCGGTAAATTTTGCTCCGCCTTGCCTTGCAGTCCCCGGGCTAATGCCAGTGCGCCTTTGGCGCTTAACACTTCCCAGTGACTGTCGGGCAGACGTTTGCGTAAAATATCATATCCACGCTTTAGCATCGGCTCAGCCTGATCAGGTTTCCCCTCCTGAATTTTTAACAAGCCGTAGCGAACCAGGGATGATGCAATGTGCGGGTGATTCGGGCCAAATATTTTTTCGCGCATCGCCAAAGCCACCTGATGAAGTGAATCGGCTTTCTTCAGTTTACCATAACGCTGGTAGGTGTAGGCCAGATCGTTGAAGCTACTCGCTAAATTGGGGGTAAGCGTATCGGAAAAAGAGCGCTGCATACGTATGCTCTTTTTGATCAGCTTTATGGCTGATTGAAAATGCCCCTGCTTTTGATAAATGATTCCCCAATCATTAAAAATAACTGCCTTAAGTGGCTTTTGGCCGGGTTGAATTATGTTTAGTGCGCGTTTATAGTATGATACTGCCCGCTCACGCTGGCCCATTTCGTCGTATAAAAGTCCAATATCGTGATACAAAGAAGCGATTTTTGGAGCATTAGGCCCGTAAATTTGTTTTGCCTGACGAATGGCATCCAAATATAGTTTTTCGGATTTGTGATATTTTTCCTGTCGAAATAGTAAATAGGCAAGACGGCTTAAATTATTAATATAAAGTGCAGAATCATTGTTGTGGGTTGAATCCTCCAGTCTGATGGCGTCGGTTAGGAGTCTTTTCCCCCGCGGATAAAGTCCCAGATTAGTATAAATTAGTCCCATCAATCCCATTAATTCTGATTTGACAACCGGCTTATTTTGCAGTTTATGATTGATTTGACTTGCGCCTTTATCCAGCACTTCCCTGAGTGTTATATTGGGGTTGGCCTGATTAAAAGGAGAAGATTCTTTTAAAATATCAGTCAGTAGATTTTTAACCTGCAGTGCCTTACTGGCTTCAAATTTGGCCTGCTTTTTTTCTTCTAACAACCGGTTGGTATAGATGGCCGTTAGTCCTCCGATTAGGAAAAAGATGGCGACAGCTATAGCGATACCTGTTTTATGGCGAGCTCCAAATTTTTTTAAACGATAACCTAATTTAGGTCTTTGGGCGCTTACCGGCAGGTGGTGCTGGTACCGTTCCAGGTCATCTATCAATTGACTTACCGAGCTGTATCTTTCATCCGGCTGATGCCGGATAGCTTTATTTACGATAGCAGCAAGATCACTGCTTGCTATCTTCTTTAAATCAGAAACTGAGATTCTTCGTTGCCAGGCGGTTTCTTGCAGATGCGTATTTTTCGAGAGCGCCCGCAATAGTTTTGCAGGAGGCTGCTCGCTGATGATTGAACGAATTTCTGCCAGGCTTTTATCCTCAAAATCGTAAGGATAGGTATCAGTTAGCAACCGCTGAAGCAAAATACCGAGTGAATAAATATCCGTCGCCGTGGTTATGGTCCCATTCCGGACTTGTTCGGGGGCGGCATAATAAGGCGTCCAAAATTGGTAATTGCGGTGTGTTTTTTCCAGATCCTCACCGCTTAGATTGGGATTAAGCAATTTCGCAATGCCAAAATCAAGCACCTTTATATGGCCCTCAGCGGTTGCATAAATGTTTTTCGTTTTTAAATCGCGATGTATCACCAGATTGCGATGGGCGAATTGAATCGCTTCGCATACATCCTTAAAAAGAGTCAATCGCTCTCCGATGGAAAGCCGTTTTTCATCACAATAGCGATCAATGGGTTGGCCATCAATAAATTCCATGATGAGGTAGGGATGACCGTCCCCGGTGATGCCGCCATCATAGAGCCGGGCAATATTGGGATGAGCAAGGTCTGCCAGGATTTGCCGTTCTTTGCGGAAGCGGCGCATAACTTCGGATAAATGAAGACCGTGATGCAGTAATTTTATAGCCACCTGTTGTTGAAAGGCTTCATCGATGCGAATGGCTCTGAACACTCCACCCATTCCGCCTGAACCCACTTGCTCAGTAATTTTATAGGGACCAATTTGGCGACCAATGAAAAAATCGTCGGAAGAATCTGAAGAAGTCTCCGATAAGCTTTGAATGAATGCTTTATTTTCTGTATAGGGTTCTTCCAGGAAATGCGTTTTCTCCGATTCTGCAATTGATCGCAATAGTTTGAGGACTTCGTTATAGAGCTCTTGGTCATCGCCGCAAGCCTTGTTTAAATAATCAAGCCGGGCCTGGCCTTTAAGTTCAAGCGCCTCATCCAGAATAGCTTCAATTGTTTCCCAGGTATCGCGATCCATAATATTATTTTTATATCTGCTATGTAGTAGATATGCGAAACAAATGAGCGATAAAGCTCAAAATTCCATTAAAAACGGTCTTTTAGCTCTTTATAAAGCCACCCTCTTGCTTTGGCCCAATCTCTCTTTACTGTGCTGATCGATACGCCCAGAGCTGATGCTGTGGCTTCGATACTCATTTCTCCGAAATATCGGTACTCCACCACTCTTGCCATTCGCTCGTTAAGGTTGGCCAGCCGGTTCAGGGCCTCATCAAGATTGATCAGTTCATTAGCCTGTTGCTCTATCTGCATCACTTCATCCAGGTAAGTGACGGGTTCTTTATCACCACCTCGTTTTTCCGCCTTTTT
>DASQZL010000354.1:0-3381 GCA_035638715.1 Balneolaceae bacterium | reverse complement strand
CCACCAGCTCGAAATGCTGTCCATAATACGCCGTCCATCTTTCAATTCAATCCAGAGGCCATCCCCCTGTTCAACTTTGAGCGGTTCCAGAGCTCCTTTTAAAATTGTAAACGGATACCAGACATTGGGATGCATAAAAATAATTTATAATTACAAGGTGTGTTGTGTTGCTTATCGAAAGTTGCAGCCCGCTTACAAAAGTGGACCGCACTACGCTCTATATTAAAAATTTTTGTCAAAAATTTTGGTTAGGAACTGAGCGTTCACCTCATCCATCGGTTTTATTTCTGCTAACACATCAATATTTCCATAGTTTTCAATCGCTTTTCGGTTACTTTCATTTTTAGGACCATTCATAATCACCCCTAAAATAGGAATGTGGCGTTTCCGAAGAGCTTCAAGTGTTAAAAATGTGTGGTTAAGCGTCCCCAACTCGCTGCGGGCGACGACCAAGGCCGGGATATTAAGCTGGGCCATCAAATCAATCATCATGCTGTCGTCGTTCATCGGTACCAGTACGCCGCCGGCCCCCTCAATAATGAGATGATTGGTGGAATAATCGGGAATCTTAAAGTCACTCATGTCGATTGTGACTCCGTCAATTTGGGCTGAGGCATGAGGCGAAAGCGGCTCGCTTAACCGATAGGTTTCCGGTTTGAAATGCGATGCGGGCAGCTCCGTTAATCGCTTCACCGCTCGCGTATCGGTTTCGCCTTCAAGTCCGGACTGTACCGGCTTCCAGTACGTGGCATTCAGTCCGGCGGTTAACATTGCCGACACCACTGTTTTTCCAATGCCGGTATCGGTACCGGTGACGAACAATTCCGTAGGAAATTTCTGCATGTTTCAGATCAGATATATCTTTTGAATTTAGGTGGTATTTTGATCACAAAAGTAATCCATAAACGCCGTTTAAAATGCATTTTTATTGCTCCTGTAATCATAACATCGTTACAGATGGGAAAATACTCATTTCAACAAAAATAATTCAACGCCAATAATACAATTTTTCTAACGGGAATCAAGGGTTTAAATGACGCGGGAAAAGGTACGAAAGCGTCAGTCCCAAATGGTTATAATGATAAACTGAACTGGATGAAAGGTGTCCATAAAGAGTAATTTTCCAAAAACGGTCAATGCGTGCCTTCAACTGCGCCGTTGAAGTAATATAATAGCCATCCCTGCGGTCATGTTTAGCCATAAATTTCAGTTTTAGTATAACGCCCGGATTTTCTTTTGCGCTTTGGAAACGATAATCAATGCCACCGCCCTCAGTTAGCAATTGATCGGGCGTGTAATAGGGAAATCCACTGGTATAGATTTTTGTGGCATCCGCATAGGAAATTTGTCCCACTGCGTAAAATTTGCTTTGCATTGATGAAAACGGAAATCGAATCCCTGTCAGCTCATTGCCTGAATACGTATAGACATCATTGCTAAACCATTTCCCATCAAGGGACTCTTCCATGCGCAACCACTTGTTAAAAAGATAATCTTCGCGGTAAAAAGAGGACTGCACCTTCCCTATTTTTTGATTTAATGCCACGGTCGTAAAGACAGGTTCATATTTCACATTGAATGCTGTGTACGTCGACCCCACACCATAGCCGACTCCAAGACGGGCATCGGGACGCACTTTATCGGGATTGTGGTAAAGTCCTCGCAAGGTAGAATAAATCCCGGCCAGAGCCGTAAACTGTACACCTTTTACCGGCCAAATGCGTTGGAACCGGTATGTTGCATGGACAAGATTCCATTTGTGATCTCCCGTCGTATCCGAACCGACCTGTGTTCCCGCTATTTGAATACGATTTAAATATTTTTCGCGATTTCCCCATTCAATAAAAGCCCCGGCATTTGCAATGGTATTTTGAAAATTATCGGCCGCATAATCTGCCATAGTACCGAATTGAACCCCTCGCTCCGCACGATATTTTAACTGAAGTTGTTCCATCAAACTGTCTGAGAAAAAAGCAGGATACTGTTGATAAAATTTTCTCTGTTTTTTAAATGATTTATACCCTATATCAGTATTAACCATTTTTTTTACTTTTTTAGTATCCTTGTTATTCTTGAATAAAGGATATAATTCCGAATAACCCTGTTTGGAATAGCCCGCATAAATAAGTTGCTTCCCGATAAATGATCGCAGCGAATCATCATGTGGTTGCTGATGTAATGCATGGTCTCCTTTCTTCAAAAATGCTTTATATCGTTTCTCCTGAATCAGCCAATCCAACTTTATCTTAATAGGAAAGTCAGAAGCACGATTGGCCCACTGTAGTGCTCTGGAATAATTTTTGGCCGTGTAGCCGTATAATTTTGCAATTTGAGGCGCCAGTGGCTTAAGCTCTGGTGCTATATCATCGGGAAAACCATTGAGCAGCTTCAAGGTTGATGCAGGCTTGTCATAATAAAATGACCCCTGCAAAACGTAATAATATAGTGCTCCGCAGCTTGGATTTTTCTTAATCAACTGTCGCAAATATGCCTTTCTTTGGGGCCAATTTTGCCTGGGCTGATAGCCGGTAATGTACCGCTGTAGTAACTGCTTATTACCGGGTTGAAATCGCAACGTTCGCTTAATCCACATTTCCTGGATCTTTTGATTGGGGACGCCGAGCCGTTTTATCATTTTATCTTTCAGATTGATTACGGCTTTATCATGATATTTGTGCCAAAGCAGGTTAAGAAAATGGTATGCCGCTGCGTAATCACTTTGCCAACCATAGTATTTGAGCAATTTATTTATATCATCAGGGCGCCATTTTGAATCATTCCGGATCCTTTTTTCCAGAATATTGATCGCTATCGGTACGCGATTAAACTCTACTGCCAGGTTGATAAGCCGGTCCTGCTTTGCCCGGGATGTTGGCTCTTTTTGAAGCGCAGCGCGTGCTTTTTCCAAGCGATTATCGTGCCATGGAGCCGTCGTTCCGTTAATACTTGTGTCCGCCTTTATATAGGCCGCAAATTCTTTTTTTACCTTTGGCACTGGATTCTCAAGCCGTTTTTTTCTCCAGAAATCAGGAAAAATCAGCGAATCCCTATTGCTTTTCATTTGTACCAAATAACCATCCCAGACCGGTGTTAAATGATATTTTTCCGTTTCTTTGTTTAAATAGTACTTAAGCGTATCGATGTGGGACGCTGAAGCATACATAAACCAATAGTTGGTTTTATTTTGAGGGTTACTTTTGACGGTATAGATCTTATTCCCGTTTTTCCAGCGTTTCACATTCAGCCGTTTCCAGGCTTCAACTTTCGGGACTGCTTTTTTAGCCGGCAGGAAACGCATCATTGGATATATTTTCTTGATCAATCGTATTCGGTGCTTAAAAACCTGGTACAGTCCATAATCACGATTCCTGCTTTTACGCC
>DASQZL010000353.1:0-5199 GCA_035638715.1 Balneolaceae bacterium | reverse complement strand
AATCGGCAACGCGATCAAAGAAAATGATCGGGATATTTCGTTCAGCCAACTGATCAAAATGTTTCAAATCTTCGGTATTGTAAGCCAAAGAGACAATTAGACCATCCACCCGACTTTTAAACATCGTTTCTACATTTGATGCTTCTTTTTCAGCCGTTTCAGACGATTGACTGATAATGAGGTTGTAGCCATTTTTATTTGCCACTTTTTCCATCCCCGAAAGTGCTGACGACATAAAATGACTGTTAAGTTTCGGCACAATCACTCCTATGGTATTGGTTTGCTGGCGACGAAGATTTTTAGCAAAAATATTGGAACGATATCCCATTTTTTTAGCCTGCTTGCGAACTCTTTTTATCGTTGCATCACTTATCGAATGATGATTTTTAAGGGCTCGGCTGACTGTTGAGGGGGCGACCCCTAATACTTCTGCTATGTCATAAATAGTAATTTCTTTTGATGGTTTTTCTGTCATTTTAGTTAGCGTTCATTAAATAAATTTGGAGTAATCGCCAATCACCAGTATTAATTAATTGTAAGGATTTTACATAATAAATTTTATACATAGAAAGAATCTCTTCTCAATTTTCAAATGTCGTATAAATAAACAAATATTCAGTAACCGCAAAATATTTCATGCAACCGATTGTAATAATTTGTTTTTATTTAACTTTAAAATATCATAAAATAATATTAGAATTTACCGATAAATAAGATGTTATTCATCAATAATAGGAAATATTTAACTATGACGGTATAATTTTTATAATTATAGAAAAGTTATTCATCAGATAAAAATAAAAAAATCCGAAACCGGTTGCGTTTTTTAAAAATCATTGTTAATCTTTAAACAGAATATTTATTGATTCATTTATCATGGAGGGCAAAATGAGTGTTAGTAGTCTTTTCATTAAGGGAGATCAATTTTAGATCATGGTGAAAAGGGATTTAACATGATTTGAGCTTTTCTTACTGCTTTGAGTCGCATTCGCTTCTGGCCTATCACCGGGAGAATTGCATTTTTATCTCTGAAGCAGGATGAATCCGGAAATATTTCACAAATAGAATTGATGTACCTTTTTAGAAAGGGGATTGAATTCTTGGAGTTAACAAATAAAGTTCATTATTAATTCTTAAAGGTCAAATAATTATGAATAACAAAAAAACAGGGGCAAGGGGTAGCGCTATACTTGTCACTCTTTTGCTACTAATAATGTGTTTTGTGGAAGGGGGGTATGCCCAGCCATTTAGTAAAGGCAGCATTCCAATGCTTTCGAATAATAACATATTGCGAATACATCATCAGGTGTTGGATTTTAATGTAAGCGGTACTGTTACCGATGCTTCTACGGGAAAAACCCTGCCGGGCGTCAATATTTCAGTGAAGGGAACAACCAGTGGTGCGGTTACAGATAGCGTAGGTCATTATTCCGTTACAGCGCCGAGCTCTGCAGATACCCTTGTCTTTTCTTATATCGGATATCAAACTCAAACGATTCCTATCAATGGCCGGTCAACAATTGATGTAGCATTGACTCCCTCTACCATTGCTGGTCAGCAGTTGGTGGTCGTTGGTTATGGTACACAGCGCAAACAGTCTGTAACAGGTTCCGTTTCCTCAATAAGTGGGACAAGTATGAATGAAGTGCCTGCATCTAATGTCTCAGATGCACTTAAAGGCCGTCTGCCCGGGGTGAAGATATCACAAACATCATCAAAACCGGGATCACCTATGCAAATCCGCATTCGCGGGACGCGTTCATTGAATGCCAGCAACAATCCATTAATTGTACTGAACGGAATTCCATTTGGCGGTTCACTCAGCGATATCAACCCCGACCAGATTAAGAGTATTGATGTTCTGAAAGATGCCTCGGCAACTGCTATTTACGGTTCACGTGGAGCTAATGGTGTTATTTTAATACAGACTAAAAAAGGGCAAAAAAATCAAAAGCCAAAGATAAATTATGAAAGTTATTATGGGTTAAAGAAAATATTTTCCTATTACCCTATGATGAACGGCCCGGAATTTGTTGCTCTTCGCAAGGCAGCCGGTCAATATTCAAATGGACCGGATGAATCAAACAGCACGAATACCAATTGGCAAAAGTTGTTTTACAAACCCAGCGCTGCAGTGATGAATCAAAATTTGAATATTTCAGCAGGTACCGATCAGGGTAGTTATAACCTTGGATTTGGCTATTATCATGATGCATCGCTAATCCCTACCCAAAAATTCGAACGCTATACCCTGAATGGCTCATTTGACCAGGGAGTCGGTAAGTATATCCAGATTGGCCTAAATACCAACACAAACTATAATGTTTCAAAAGGAAATCAGATAGGATTATATAACGTCTTAAGTATGTCACCGATTGCGAGTCCATACAATTCCGATGGCTCATTGAAAAGAACCATACGCATGCCATTGGACACGTATTGGAATGAAACGAGAGCTATTGTAGATAGTGTTAAAAACGAGTGGCTGAACCCGATCAAGACATTTGGAACATACAATACTATGTATGGAATAATTAATATTCCAAAAGTTGAGGGTTTAAAATATCGTATTAACGTTGGCTTGAACTACAGCACGACCGATAATAATAGTTTCACTGGAGAAGGAATTAACAGTAGCAATGCAACGACTCCATCCAACGCTTCAATCAACCATTCAGTGACGCTCAACTGGACCATTGAAAATCTGTTGACTTACAAGCGCACTTTTAACGATAAGCATCGTGTGAATGTAACAGCTTTGTACTCTGCCGAAAAAGACAGATATCACAGTTCGGATATTTCGAAACAAGGTATTCCAAATCCTGACTTTCAATTCTATAACCTTGGAGCAGGTACCGGTCAAATTACGATTGATCCCAATAACCAGGACTATCGGGTGAGTGGTCTTGAATCAGTGATGGGACGCGTAATTTACTCTTATGAAAACCGCTATATGATGACTGCTACTATACGCTCTGATGGGTCCTCAAGACTGGCTAAGGGTCATCAATGGCATACTTATCCTGCCATCTCGGTTGGTTGGAATATGGCTGATGAATCTTTTATGAAAAATATAAGCCAGATTGATCAATTGAAGTTGCGTGTAGGTTATGGAGAAACTTCTAACCAGGCTATTGCCCCGTATTCTACTCTTGGCCGACTAAGCACAAGTCCATATAACTTTGGTCCGACAAATTATGCTGTGGGGTATTATGTTTCTCAATTACCCAATGCCAATCTGGGATGGGAATACTCCAGAACGTGGAACTTCGGAGCTGATTTCTCCCTGCTAAATAACCGTGTTTCCGGAACCCTGGAATACTATATCACACATACCAATAATGTTCTGTTGAATGTTGGCCTGCCGGCAACGTCTGGTGTGAGCAGCTATACGGCGAATATTGGGAAAACCCAAAATAAAGGGTTAGAGCTGTCGGTTAATGGTACCATATTTAGAAATCACAACGGCTGGACCTGGCGGGCAGGGTTAAACATATATGGCAACCGCAATAAGCTCGTTAAACTTGCTTCGGGACAAAGCCAGAATGTCGCTAACAACTGGTTCGTCGGCCATCCCATTGATGTCATTTATGACTACAAAAAAATAGGTCTCTGGCAACAGGGTGATAAGTATCTAAATACCCTGGAACCGGGCGGAAACGTTGGTATGATTAAAGTAAAATATACCGGCGGTTATAATTCGGATGGTACGCCGAAAAGGGCAATCGGTCCAGCAGACCGGCAGGTCATGAATGTAAATCCAAAGTTCGAAGGAGGCTTCAATACACAAGTAGGATATAAAGGATTTGACCTTAATGTTGTAGGTTCCTTCAAAGACGGCGGTATAATTGTCAGTACATTATATAATTCGGCAGGATACCTTGATTTGTTGAGTGGACGCCGAAATAACGTAAATGTGGACTACTGGACCCCCAATCACACAAATGCCAAGTTTCCCAAGCCAGGTGGCATTACAAGCGGTGATAATCCTAAATATGGAAGTACCCTGGGGTATTTTGATGCATCGTATCTGAAGATACGTACGATAACATTGGGATATGACTTTACCAAATTGGAATGGTTTAAAAATCAAAATACCGGTATTAGTAGATTGCGACTTTACTTCACGGTACAAAATCCATTCGTGATGTTCTCTCCATTCCACAAGCAATCTGGTCTGGATCCCGAAACGAACTCTTACGGTGATCAAAATTCGGCCGTATCTTCGTATCCACATCGAATACTGACGGTAGGCACGAATACGCCGCAAACGCGCAACTATTTACTTGGTATCAAACTAACATTTTAAAATAGAATATTATGAATCGTATTAAAATAAAAGTCCTTTTAGGAGTAGTTTTGTTGACAATGTTCATGATATCATGCTCTGATATTTTAAATGAACAACCCCGCAGTGTTTATACACCCAAATTCTTCAAAACTGAACAGGGTGTCAGAGGAGGGGTAACCTCGTTGTATGCGAATCTCCGTAATATTTACGGGAATGGTTTCTACAACAGTGCCGGAGAAACCGGCACCGATGAATATACCTATGCCCAAAGCGCCACAACCCATTTTAAGGTCACTGACGTTTCCGGCCAGGGGAATATTACTCCGACAAACAGCGATGCCAGTGTATTGTGGGGCAACGCATTCCCGGCTATCAACACTGCCAGCGGTATTATTGAAAATGGCTCACAGGTAGGCGTGGATTCGTCACTGGTTGCTGAAGCTCGGTTCTTTCGCGCATTTTACTACTTTAAGCTGGTAGAAACTTTTGGCGGTGTGCCTTTGGATTTAGGTGCGGGGGAACTGAAGTTTAATACCAATCCTGTTGCTCTCTCTAAACGAAATACCGTACCAGAGGTATATACCAAAGCGATATTCCCAGATTTACAGAGGGCGGTAAACGCTTTACCGATTGACCCGCGGGTAACCGGCGCGGTAACCAAAGATGTAGCTCGTCTTTATTTAGCTAAAGCTTACCTGACCTACGCCTGGTGGCTCCAGAATCCAAACGATATTCCTACCTTCCCGCCGGCGGACCGAACAGATCCAGATGGACATAATGCCCAATATTATTTCCAACAGGCATATAATATAGCAACAACGGCTATCAATAATCCGGGTCCGTATGGCTTAATGCCTACATTCTATGATTTACATAATGCTAAAAACGATCGTAATAAAGAAGAGATG
>DASQZL010000352.1:0-2320 GCA_035638715.1 Balneolaceae bacterium | reverse complement strand
ACACATTTCACTAAGGTGCCCGAGCAAGCCAAACCCCGTAACATCCGTAATCGCCTTGATGCCATCGAGTTTGGACAACTCCTTGCCGATATCGTTGAGGCGGACCATCGTGTCGCGGGCGATGTTTTCATGCTCTTTTTTTAGTTCATTTTTCTTCTGGGCGGTACTCAAAATGCCTACGCCGATGGGCTTCGTCAGAAACAGCCGGCACCCGGCTTTTGCGCGGTCATTTTGTTTTAGCTGTTTATGAGAAACCATGCCCGTGACTGCCAACCCAAAAATGGGTTCCGGGCTGTCGATACTGTGGCCTCCGCCCAGCGAAATACCGGCTTCGGAGCAAATGGATCGTCCGCCTTCCAGAACACGCCGCGCAGATTCCGGCGGCAGCTTGTCAACCGGCCAGCCGAGTATCGCAATCGCCATCAGGGGCGTGCCGCCCATGGCGTATATATCGCTGATGGCATTGGCGGCGGCAATTCTGCCGAAATCAAAGGCATCATCAACGATAGGCATAAAAAAATCGGTGGTACTGATGATCGCCTTGCCTTCGCCGATATCGTAAGCAGCGGCATCATCCCGGCTGTGATTGCCCACAAGCAGCTTTGAATCATCGGGGATAGACATTTCGGTGTGTAAAATATCGTCCAGGACACCGGGGGATATTTTGCAGCCGCAGCCGGCTCCGTGACTGTATTGGGTAAGCTTTATTTCTTCAGTTTTCATTCGTTTTTAAAGCTTTATTATCGATTTTCTCGTTATGAAACGCCATTATTTTCCGGGCATTATCGGCATGACTTATGGAAGATAACTCCAGCGGAAAAACCGTTTCCGGATCACGTTTACTTAGTCCGTAAGTATAGGTTTTATCGTAATAGGAGAGGGCCAGCCTGGCGACCGTTTCGAAATCATTTTCCGCTAAAGCGTCCAGCGCCTGTTGCGTCCGCAGGCCGCCAAGTCTACGGCTGATCGCATTTATTGAATCCGCCAGTTCATCGGACGGATAATCACCGTAAATATCAATAAGATGTTCAATTCGATCCTCGTCGGGTACCTGCATTTCAATGACCGGAGCCGCTCGCATTTGATCGTAAAAATCGTTGGGGATGATATTTTTTCCAACCAGGTGACTTTCATCTTCCACCCAGATGGGCCGCTGTGTATCCATCGATAGAAGCCGCATGGCCAGTTTATTTTCAAAATGCTCGTTCGAGGGCTGCGGGTCTTCGCCGATTGCCCCGAAAGCCGATCCTTTGTGATGGGCAAGTCCCTCAAGATCAATGACTTGTGCACCCATTTTTCGCATGTTGTGCAGAACTTCAGTTTTACCGCTGCCGGTCATGCCTCCCAGAACTATAACGGGCCATCGCCGCGTGAATGTATCAAGAACGAAATTACGAAATGTTTTATAACCGCCGGTGAGGGTACGGGGTGAAAAATCCGAGAAATTTAATAACCAGGCCATGCTTTCACTGCGCATCCCGCCGCGCCAGCAGTGAACGAGAATTTCCCGGTCCGGAGCGAGTTTTTCGGCTTTCTCCACGAATGTTCTCATCTTGGGTCCTACAATTTCCAATCCCCGTTTGATTGAGGCACCCCGGCTTTTTTGATTGTAAAGAGTCCCGATTTCAGCGCGCTCCTCATCGGAAAAAATTGGCAGATTGTGGGCATCCGGAATGTGTCCCTGCTCGAACTCCGAAGGGGTGCGCACATCGATGACAGGTAGGTCCCGGCTGGCATCGATGAATTCGGATATTTCCAGTTCTTTAGCCATGATTGCTGTTAAGCCATGAGATAATTCTGCAGCGCGTGCAACTGAAAATAGGATTTTGTTCGTTTCTTTACACATAAAAATTTGAATTCCGATTGGCTTTTTGTTTGAAGCCTTCTTGCTAATTTTTTTGAGGCAAGCGCCTGCTTGGATTATTTCCTTATGCCCAAGCTTTTTAGCCCCTTAGTACATTTGCTGAACGCAAGGGGTTTGAGGCAGGGTTGTAATTACCAGTCAGCGCAATTTCTGCACGCGTGATCAGATTTCGATTTTAGCAACGCTGCGAGGAGCGTCACACGCTCGCAGCTTTCTGCATTTACCATGCCGGCGCAAGCGTCCGCTTGTGCCGATAAAAACAAATAGTTGATTATTGAAACTATGGGTGATCAGGATAAAACAGCCAAAAAGCGCAGCAAAAGATGAACACAAGAGGCTATTAATATTCGTTATCCTTCAGTAGGCTCCGGCTATTTTCAGGAAGATATATATCGAACGAAAATAGACTGATTTTGGGCATTGATGACGAGAAAGAGTTAGCAAAGCTGGAATGCG
>DASQZL010000351.1:0-2966 GCA_035638715.1 Balneolaceae bacterium | reverse complement strand
TTCTGCTACGCTGGGAAAAACAGTTACATTGTTATTTTTAGGATTGATTAGATCCAGGTCACCCGTTTGAGCGGCAGGTACAGCTACGCTGTTTAGTTGAGAGAAATAACGCAAATCATCAAAATTGATCCCTTTATTGCCGTTTTTCGGCAATTTAATAATGGATGATGGTTGTTTCACATTCGACTGTGCTTTAGCCATGGGAGTAATCATGGCCATCAGCAGTAAAATTACCAAAAAAATCCGGGAAATTTGTTTAGCCATATTGATATGATATATAATTAGACGAATTAATAATGATTTTGTATGGGAATGAATTAATTTTTCTTTATTCATAAGCTATTTACTTCAAATTTTTAGTTTTTTCTACCAACCGATGGCAAATTGCAATACCCCGATTTTATTTTTTTGATGAATCCTGAATATTTTCAACCATTCGATAAATTCCGGTTTCTCCAGGTGTTTTTGAAGAAGCAGTCCGGCAGGCAGTAAAACGACTATTACCTTAAAACTCGACAGCAAATGTTCAATACGATCCGCAGTGGACTGTAGTTTTTTTATATCGCTGGTTTTTAAAGCAAAGGAACAACGGTCCCAGCTAAAGGCGGGCATAATATCCTTCGACTTTAGCTGGGATAAAGGATTATATACACGAATAAAATCCAGGGCCGCTGTTCCTTCGATAATTTTAAGCGGAGCTTCCATTTCTAACATTCATTCATGATAGAATCAAAAAAATCCAATGCCGAGGGCTAAAAGCCACCACCTTCATCGTTTTCTCCTTTTTCACCATTCTCTTCATTTTCACCGCCATTGTGAATCACTGCTCCTTTTGATGAAAAAACGAGTTCTTGATTTTGCCCGCCCATTTTGACCTCCATTTCATAAACGATCCGGCCGGGTTGAGCTACCTTGTAGGCTTGCCGAAGGATGGCCTTCCCATAATTATTCTGCATAGCTTTCATCACTGCATTTGGGACCTCGCGCTTTGAGATGGGGGTCTCGGTTTCTTTCCAATGGCCCTGTTCATCAAAATTGGCCGACATCCGCTTGCCGTTCAGGGTGAATTCCGCCTCAAACACATGGGCACTTTCTTTTCCCCAGTGAATGTTTTTGGCATTGGGGAATTTGGCAGCAAATGCTTTTTTAGCCTTCCCAGTTACATGAATCTGTTGCGCTTGACTTTGATTGACAAACATGAACGATACAAGCATCATCGCAGCGAAAATGGCTAACTGTTTCATAATATTATAGTTGTTTTTCAGCTTTAAAATTGACGTATGTCTAATATAAGGACCATTTCTAAAGTAAATCTTAAGCTCCGTCACAGTAGGACTATGTTTATGCATGTTTCATCCTCAGCTGATGATGTATTATTGGCTTGGAGGAACTTTAGATTTTCTTAAGATTGGTAGTTTAAATTTTATGCGTATATTTACTTTTTTTATTCCATGCCTCGGTGTGAAAACCGCTAAATTGAAGTGCAGGGAAATACATTCAGGCTGTACTTGTCAGGCAGATTATTCACCACATATCATTAGCGCAATGAACCGAAGAGTTAAATGAAGATGGTTAGCCTATTTTTAACCGGCATGAATATGTAAAATGTTTAAAATTCTTCGTCGTTCTCTTTTTACGCTTTTAATCGCGGCCGGTATGGCTGTACCCTCAGCCATAGCCCAGGAAGCTCAAATTAGCGGAACCGTTAAAGCAACGAAAGGAAAAGCCCTGCCCTATGCCTCGGTTGCTGTTTATGATTCTGCAACCAGCCAGCAGCAGCCGATAACGGGTACAGCCAGCGATTCCAGCGGTCATTTTTCAATCAACCTACCACCCGGAAACTATACGCTCAAGATTACCTTCTTATCATTTAAACCGTACCTGCGAAATGTTACCCTGGGGACCGGAGAGTCAAAGTCATTAGGAGTGATTCATCTTTCTTCTACCAAACAGTCTATGCGGGAGATGGAGGTCAAAGGAAAACGGTCGCAGATGGAATTAAGCTTTTCAAAACGCGTATTTCAGGTTGGTCAGGATATAACCGCTATCGGGGGTTCGGCGCTGGATGTTTTGAATAACGTGCCGTCATTAACCACGGATTTTAAGGGGAATGTCAGTCTCCGGGGCAGTAATTCCGTGCGGATTTTGATCAATGGCAAGCCCTCCAGCATCTACAAGAACGGTTCCAGAGCCCTGCAAAGCCTCTCTGCGGATATGATAAAGGAGGTGCAGGTCATCACAAATCCGTCGGCAAAATACTCGGCTGAAGGAAGTGCGGGAATTATTAATATCATACTAAAGAAAAAGCAACATCACGGATTTCATGGCTCCGCGAGCTTTATGCAGCGGCATCCCGAAGCCACCCAGCTATCAACCAACCTGAACTATCGAAGCGGAATAATCAACTGGTTTTTTAATGGGAGCGTCGCCCATGCTGAGGATCCCGCTCATAGCCGGACTTTTCAGCGCTATAGTTCGGCTGATACTTCATATATTTATCGGGCTTTTAACAATGGCAATGAAACGGATTATCACGGCAATTTTAAATTCGGTGCCGATCTACATCTGCCGGGTGGGCAAATACTAACAGCAAGTACATTATGGCATTTTGAGAATAAAAATGATTATTGGCATGGAGCCTATATCGATTCAACCTTCAGCGGAACCTTTATGGATCGTATTGCACGTCATAATCACATTGGTGGCGGGGAAAGCAGCGATGAGACGACCCTGAATTATAAAAATCCGCTTGGCGGCAAAAATCACAAACTCACAGCCAGCGTAAAATATGGATTTCATAATCATAAAGAGTTGCCTCATATCCGTGAGGTAAATTTACAGCAGATATCCGATACGCTTTATCATAATATTACAAATTCTGATAACGGACATTTTTTGCGCGTAAATGCTGAATTTGTCTATCCGGTAGCCGACAGTGGGAAAGTGGATATGGGCGTGCGCAGTAG
>DASQZL010000350.1:0-8026 GCA_035638715.1 Balneolaceae bacterium | reverse complement strand
GTTTTACCATCAATTATAATATTAAAAACGGTTGTTTAAACAGCCAAAATAAATTGTCTTCACCAATGAGTGTTCAACTAAAAATCACATCATTTAAAAACATTTAAAGGGAAATATAAGTTAATATTAATAATTTAAATTATATATTTTTATAGAGTTATAGGAAGACTTAAGACTATTGAATGGAAATATAAATATTTATTTTTTATAGAATCTTTTGCTGTTAGCAGTAGTTATAATATGTTCCAGTCGTTTTATCCAATTATCAAATGCAGACCCGTAATTCATCCCATCTTGTGGATGCGTACGTTTTCCACTTTAATTTAAGGCTATGGATAACTCGTTTGTTAAAGAAGTTGAATTCTTTTTTGTGTTTCTCGTTAGGTTGTATTGGCTGATGAAATCTGAAGGTAAATAAAAACATTTTGAGTACGCAATCGAAAAAAATAAGACAGCCAAATGTCCTTCCAAAACTGAATGCTGTAATACATTGCACTTTCCTTATGAATTCTTTATCGTTTTGCCTTTAATCAAAAATGGAAATATTTAATTATTCAAATGGGAAAAAATAAAAGAGAAATAAATAATACCGAATATTATAAAAATCATGATCACATCCTGGTGGCTCTTGATTGTATCATTTTCGGATTCAACAGGAGCGGGCTGAAACTATTGCTCATCAAGAGAGATTTTGAACCCGAAAAGGGCAAGTGGTCGCTGATGGGAGGTTTTTTGAATCGAGACGAGAGCCTCGATGATGCGGCGAACAGAATATTGCATAATCTGACCGGACTGGAAAATGTATATCTGGAACAACTACACGGTTTTGGTGAAGTTGATCGCGATCCGGTAGAGCGGACGATTTCGATTGCCTACTATGCACTCATTAATATTCACGAGCACGACAAGGAACTTGTAAATGAGCATGGAGCGCAATGGTTTCCTATTGATGAATTGCCGGATCTTATTTTTGATCATCCCGAGATGGTGAAAGCTGCAAAATCGCGATTGCGATATCGGGCGTCTCATGAACCAGTGGGATTTGAACTTCTGCCTGAAAAATTTACCATGCCGGAACTGCAACAGCTGTACGAATCAATTTATCAAACTTCACTCGATAAGCGAAACTTCAGACGACGAATTCTATCAATGGATGTGCTCAATAAAACCGACGAAAAAGAGAAAAAATATTCCAAGAAAGGAGCGTATCTATATAAGTTTAACAAAGATAAGTATGATAAAAAAATAGCAAAGGGTGAAAGCTTGATTTTTAAACCCTTAAAGCTTTAAAATATATCCTAAAATCACCTTAATGAGTGTTGTGCAATTAATATAAAGAAGAGTTGTACTTAATAAATATAAGTGTTAAAATAACACCTATTGAATTAACCATTAACGAGGTTCATGAATACCAGCATAAAAACCAGTAAGTACATTATCGGTATTGATTATGGTACCGATTCCGTACGATCCATTATTCTTGATATGAACGGTGAACAGCTTGGAACAGCCGTTTATCGGTATCCGCGATGGGAGAAGGGGCTTTTTTGTGACAGCAATTCGAATCAGTTCAGGCATCATCCGCTTGATTATCTGGAAGGACTGGAGCAGTCGCTGAAAGAAGTATTATCTTCTGTACCTGAACAGGTAGCTCAAAATATCAAGGGGATCAGTGTGGATACAACCGGATCAACGCCCGTAGCTGTTGATGAATCGGGGACACCACTGGCGCTGAGCGAGGGGCTTGAAGAGAATCCAAATGCAATGTTTATTCTCTGGAAGGATCATACTGCTGTTAAAGAAGCGGAAGAAATTACCCGGCTGGCTAAAACCTGGGAGGGCCCCAATTATACAAAGTATGTGGGTGGTATTTATTCCTCTGAATGGTTTTGGGCCAAAATGTTGCATACCCTTCGTACTGATAAAGAAATTCGGGATGCTGCTTATTCATGGGTTGAGCTTTGCGACTGGATCCCATTTGTGCTAACAGGCGGCGATGATGTGCATCGTATGAAACGGAGTCGCTGTGCGGCCGGCCATAAGGCATTATGGCATGAAGAATTTGACGGTCTTCCGAGTGATGAGTTTTGGACGAAGCTGGATCCGCTTTTATCGGGCGTCAGAGATCGACTTTATGAAAAAACCTATACTTCTGATCATCCGGCAGGGACCATTTCTGAAGAATGGGCTGCTAAATTAGGACTGCCTGAGGATGTCGTCATTGGTGTTGGTGCCTTTGACGCACACATGGGGGCGGTAGGCGGAGAAATTGAACCGTATTATTTAAGCCGGGTGATGGGCACATCAACCTGTGATATTTTGGTTGCTCCCACTGATGAAATGGAAGGCAAACTTGTCAGGGGTATCTGTGGACAAGTGGAAGGATCGGTTGTCCCCGGAATGACAGGTCTTGAAGCCGGGCAATCTTCTTTTGGGGATGTATATGCCTGGTTTAGGGATATGATTCTGGAACCATTTGAACGGGTGGTTGAAGAGAGTGATCATCTGAATGCAGACCAAAAAGAGGCTCTTATTAAAGAAGCAAAAGAAAATTTAATCGCTAACTTATCTGAAGAGGCATCGAATATTAACACGGTTGACACCGGTATCATTGCGCTCGACTGGCTAAACGGGCGTCGCACTCCGGATGCCAATCAACTGCTTAAGTCGGCTATCGAAGGACTCGATCTGTCGAGTAATGCCTCAAAAATATTTAAGGCTTTGGTTGAGTCGACCTGCTTTGGCGCCAAGGCCATTGTAGAACGCTTCCGCAACGAAGATGTGAAAATCAAAGGCATAATTGGCCTGGGCGGGGTCGCTAAAAAATCACCTTATGTTATGCAGGTACTGGCTGATGTATTAAATATGCCTATAAAAATCCCACGGGCTGATCTGGTCTGTGCCCGGGGTGCCGCTATGTTTGCCGCTGTTGCAGCAGGTTTATTTGAAAATGTCAGCAAGGCTACAGAGGTCATGGGTAATGGCTTTGGCGAAATATATGAACCGGTGCCCGAGCGGGTCGAGGACTATCAGCAAATGTATGAGCGGTATTTCTCACTTGGCCAG
Source organism: Balneolaceae bacterium (assembly GCA_035638715.1). Classification (GTDB taxonomy): domain Bacteria; phylum Bacteroidota; class Rhodothermia; order Balneolales; family Balneolaceae; genus SMO-BIN1. The sequence continues at coordinate 4,960 of DASQZL010000350.1, read as the reverse complement.
GTTATAGAAGAACGAATTACAGAAAATCATAAAACCGAAAGTGTCTGATAATGAGTGAATTCGATCAATTGAAACAGGAGGCATATAACGCTAATATGAGGCTGCCTGAGTTGGGATTGGTCCTTTTTACTTTTGGGAATGCAAGTGCAGCTGATCCAGAACGGGAAGTATTTGCTATAAAACCAAGCGGCGTTCCTTACCAGAAGCTTCAGCCCGAAGACATTGTTATTGTTGATTATGAAGCCAATGTGGTTGAAGGAGAGATGCGTCCTTCATCCGATACAAAAACCCATGCAATTTTGTATAAACATTGGCCTGAAATCGGGGGCATTGTTCATACTCATTCAACCTACGGAACAGCCTGGGCACAGGCGCAGCGCGATATTCCCATCATGGGGACTACTCATGCCGACCATTTGACCGAAGATATTCCCTGTGCTCCGGTAATGAGTGATGAAATGATTCAGGGAGACTACGAAAGGCAAACAGGTTTTCAAATTGTTAATGCCCTGGATGACCGGGATTTGTCGTACCAGGAAGTACAGATGATTTTAGTGGCTAATCATGCACCGTTTAGCTGGGGTGAAACAGCAGAAGAGGCGGTTTATAATAGTGCCGTTCTGGAAGAAGTAGCGAAAATGACCTATTTATCACTTCAGATTGAACCGGAAGCGCCACGACTTAAAGATACTCTTATTCGCAAGCATTGGGAACGAAAGCACGGTGATGATGCCTACTACGGGCAGGAAAATTAGTGATAATTTTTAATTCAAATAAATCAAAATGATTGAGCAGCGTACACCCAGAATTGGGGTTTTAGGAATAATGCAGGAACTTTATGATGATGATATTCCGAATATCACGGAACATCAGGAGAAATATGCCCAGCAGGTTTGCGATCAACTTTCAGACGTCGCAGACTTTAAATTTCCGAGAGCAGCACGCAACCGGGATGATATTGAAGAAATTATGGGCGATTTCAATCACCAGGGCCTTGATGGCATTATGATTATGATGCTGACATACGGCCCGGCGATGCGAACGGTTCGTGCCCTGCAGAAAAATAATTTACCGCTGCTGTTGGCAAATATTCAGCCTGTACCGAAAGTCTCAACCGATTGGGACATGGATGATCTTACCTATAATCAGGGTATCCATGGCGCACAGGATATGGCCAATGCGATGATCCGTACGATCGGGGATAATTTTGAAGTCATTTCAGCCAATTGGAAGAGCGACAGGTTCAAACAATATGTAAAAGACTGGGCCCGCGCGGCACGCACTTCGGCGGAACTAAAGAAAATGAAAATCGCTGCGATTGGAAAAATGCACGGCATGGGCGATACATTATCCGATGAAGCGGCCTTTACCCGGATTATTGGGCCCGAGGTAAACCGGGAATATATCGGTCAGATTTATCGAAATATGAGATCGCTCACGGAGCAGCAGATTGATCGGCAGGTAGCAATTGAGAAAGAACGTTTTGAAGTGGATGAAGACATGCCGGAAAAAAATCTGCGTTATGCCGTGAAAATGTACCTTGGTTTTAAAAAGTTTCTTCAGGATGGGAGTTATGCCGGTTTTTCAGCTCACTTCGACACCTTTAAAGGTGATGGTCGGTTTGAGCAAATTAATATGCTGGCAGCCTCAAATCTCATGGCCGACGGTTATGGCTATGCTGCAGAGGGGGATACAAATACAGCCAGCATGGTAGCAGCCGGACATGCACTTGCTGAAGATGCACACTTTACCGAAATGTATGCCATGGATTTTGAACGTAATTCGGTATTAATGAGTCACATGGGCGAGGGTAACTGGAAGGTGGCCCGCGAGGATGAACCGGTAAGATTGGCGAACCGGGAGCTGGGCATCGGCGATCTGGATAATCCCCCTACAACGGTTTTCCGGGCAGAACCGGGCCCGGCAACGATTGCTTCCCTGGTGCACCTGACCGGTGAAGATTTTCGACTGGTTGTGGCACAGGGGAATATTATGGACTCGGTGAAGTATCCGACGATTGAAATGCCTTATTTTCACTATCAGCCTGATTCAGGTGTCCAAGCTTGTATGGACCATTGGCTTAAATCGGGGGGTACCCATCATCAAACACTGCTTTTGGGGGATCACCGGAGGCAATGGAAGATGCTTTGCCGGATATTGAATATCGAATACGTAGAAGTTTAAATCAAAATAATAATTTTTGGCAGAACTGAGAAGACTGTGGCAATATATGAAGTGTAATAAGAACACTTCATATATTGCATTTTGTAACCGGTTAGCACTATACTGGGTACAATATTGTGTGGTGGAGCTTTAACTTTTAATGAATGATGTCGAATTGCCCGGGATGGGTAACGATTTGAAATACCTTAACCTACAACTAATTAAAATTAAAATATGGGAGCATTAGCAACAACAGACTGGATTGTTATAGGACTATACTTTTTAGTAGTCATCGCACTGGCCTGGTGGGTTATCAGGCAGAAGACTGATACGACATCGGATTATTTTCTGGCAGGCCGTCATCTCGGGTGGATCATTGTCGGCTCTTCAATATTTGCCTCGAATATCGGCTCCCAGCATCTTGTCGGCCTCGCTGGATCCGGTGCAACCAGTGGAGTGGCGATGGCTCCCTTCGAACTTCAGGCTTGGTGTTTGCTGATACTTGCCTGGATTATGCTTCCCTTTTATATCCGGTCAAAGGTGTTTACAATGCCTGAATTTATGGAAAGAAGGTTTTCTCCGGCGGCCAGAACCGTTCTTTCAGGCATTTCCCTGCTTGCCTATGTAGTGACGAAAATAGCCGTGGGCATTTTTGCAGGTGGAGTGGTTTTTGGCGTGCTTCTTCCTAATATACATTTCTTAGGCTTGAACAGTTTCTGGGTCGGGTCAATCCTGGTAATTATCATTACCGGCTTATATACCGCACTTGGTGGGCTGAGAGCCGTCTCTTATACAGAAGCTCTGCAGACCCTGGTGTTGATAGTCGGTTCTCTTCTTGTTTTGATTTATGGTTTAAATGCCATTGGCGGAATTAGTCGATTATATCACATCGTAGGTCCACAGATGTTTAACCTATGGAAACCGATTATACCCAAAGGTATGCAGGGAACATGGGCGCCAGTCATGGGGAATGGGAAGATTGCCTGGTACTTTAACAAAAACTTTCCCTGGCCGGCTATGCTTTTTGCCGCTCCTATTGTAGGGCTGTGGTATTGGACCACGGATCAGTATATTGTGCAACGAGCGCTTGGAGCACCTAATGAAAAGCAAGGCCGCCGCGGGTCTATTTTAGCTGGATTTTTAAAATTGTTACCTGTTTTTATCTTTATGATTCCGGGGGTTATAGCATTAGCCTTAGCTAAGACGGGTAATCCTGCATTCCAACAAATGCTGAATGCACAGGGTCAGGTCATCAATAAACAAGCACAGTCGGCTTTCCCGTTGCTGGTAGTTCATATACTTCCGGTTGGGGTTCGGGGCATCGTCGTTGCCGGATTGCTGGCCGCTCTTATGAGTTCATTGGCTGGTGTATTTAATGCTTGTTCCACTCTTTTTACGATGGACTTTTACAGCCGATTGCGCCCTAATGTCTCGGAGCAACACTTGGTATGGGTCGGACGCATGGCAACCGTCATTATGATTGTGATCGCTTTATTATGGATCCCTGTTATTGAGGGTAGTCGTGGATTATATGGCTATCTGCAAGCAGTACAATCATATATAGCGCCCCCCATCTTTGTTGTTTTCTTCCTTGGTGTATTCAACAAGCGATTAAATAAACAGGGTTGTCTGGCGGCGCTGGGTACGGGCTTTGCTTTATGCTTATTCCGCCTGGGAGTGGATACACCGGCCAAGTTGAGCGAGTTTCATTATCAAAAAGGTTCGTTCTTTTGGATCATCAATAATATCTATTTTCAATATTATAGCCTGGCGATCTGCATTATTTGTATTATCGTGATGTTTGCAGTGAGTTATGCTACGGCCGCTCCCAAATATGAAAAGATTGCAGGTTTGACCTATGGTACACTTTCTGCAGACGACCGGGAGGCCTCGCGCTCAACCTGGAACTGGGTGGATGTATCCCTTTCCGCTCTCGTGATAATTGCCGTCGTCGTTGCATATTTGGTATTCACCCATTGATTGAGCACTAAATGGTGTCGAAGGGGAAGTGGTTTTATGTCTAATGACCTGTATTTTCGGTTTTGATGAAATAGCGGTCCGTCTTTATAAAGCGGACCGCTTTACAACAGAAATCTCTCCTTTCATTTTTGTTTTTCCAAAACCCAATTGACGAGGTTGTCGGGATCCAGCTCACGAAAATTTTTGATTGTTAAATGGCAGTTACTGAGTTCTTCGGCCGTATGGGTTGTTGTAACGCCAATGACTGTGGCGCCAGCATTGAGCCCCGCTTTCACGCCTGAGATCGAATCTTCTATTACGATACACTCTTCCGGCCTTTTATTTAATAATTTGGCTGCTTTTATATAAACTTCGGGATTAGGTTTCCCTTTATTTATATCTGAAGAATCCAATACGGCCGTAAAGTACTTTAGGATGGCAAGTCGTGACAAAATATAATCGGCATTCTCTCCCGGAGCTGATGTCGCTACTGCCATCGGGATATTTCGCTTGCCAAGTTGCTCCAAAAAATCGTGGATGCCTTCCACAACATTATCTTCAGGCACAAAAATATCGCGAAATAGCTGTTCTTTCTCATCAGCAAGTCTTTCGAGCTTATCCGGGTCTTCTTTGCCAAAAAGTTTGGGCATCCATTCTTTGTTTGGGCATCCATAGACATTATTCTCCAGATATGCGTCTGAGACACTTTGATTTCGCTCTTTTAAAAACTTTTGAATAGCTTTCTTGTGAGTGGGATTACTGTGAACAATTACACCGTCCATATCAAAAATAACGCCGATACTTTTTCCCATAGATTGTATTATAAGGTTCTGTTGTG
>DASQZL010000349.1:0-2861 GCA_035638715.1 Balneolaceae bacterium | reverse complement strand
TGCCATTCGCTCGTTAAGGTTGGCCAGCCGGTTCAGGGCCTCATCAAGATTGATCAGTTCATTAGCCTGTTGCTCTATCTGCATCACTTCATCCAGGTAAGTGACGGGTTCTTTATCACCACCTCGTTTTTCCGCCTTTTTTTTGCGGGCATAATCAATTAAAATTTGTCGCATGCATCGTGAGGCGATGGCAAAAAAGTGAGATCGGTCCTGCCAGCTGATACTATCTACGTCAATGAGATGAAAATAGGCTTCATGGACCAGGTCAGTACGCGAATATGTATGGTTTCGGTTCTCATGACGCATACGCAACTGAGCGATATTCAATAATTGATCGTATACCAACGGAAATAATGAATCATACGCTTGCTTGGAACCATCCGCTGCTTCCTGCAGGATGGATGTTATTTCCGACTGGTCATGTCGCATCAGTTATAATTATTCGATTACCGGAAGCCGACTAATCAACGCATGATAAAATTATTAAACCGCAGGGCCGACCCAACGTTTTATATTGTTAAATATCCTCGTATTCCTTTCGAACGCAATGGAATAAAGCGATATGTACCTGTATATCAAGTGTATTCTACTATTGCATTTTGTAAATAGCAAATTATAAAATATTAGAAAGCTATAATATTGGCAGAAAATTGGAATATTTTGAGCCGATTGGGCATCCCTTTACGCTTAAAAAACAGAGGCTTCCCTGTATTCACCGGATAGACATTTTAGACGGTTATATCCTTCTATGTTGGAGGTTGCATATTTTGTACTAAGCAATGTGATCAGGATGGTGGTTTTGAGATAATGTGAAAGACGGGTGAAAGTCGGAAAATAATTTATCGGTAGGGGACCTTCGTGTCCCGGCATTTTATCGATATCAGCTAAGGAGAACGAGGTAGATGAAGTGATAAATGTTTTACAGGTATAAATCAACATTCAAAATTGTGGAGGAAAGATATTATGAAGAAGTTAACAGCAGTTTTATTTGTATATATTTTAACGGTAAGTATGGCGTGGGGTCAAAACAACAGTACAACAAAGATCAATCAGACGGGTAATTCTGGTTCGATTTATGTAACCCAGACCGGTAATAATCAAACAAGTACCGTTTCACAAGGCGGAGGGAATTCGAATAAGGTGACCTTATTTCAAAAAACTAACAACGGCGGACCCCAGAATTCAATGATCATACAAAAAGGCTCCAAAAACATTGCCACGGTCAGGCAGAGTCAGACAGGTGGTGGATCATACTCCCCAAATAGTGCCTGGCTCAAACAGCTTGGCAAAGGTAACTGGCTGTCTCAAAAAGAGAAAACGCCATTCAATGATGGAGGCGACCAAGTTAAGGCTAACCAGCATGGCAATCGTAATAAAGGGACCCAATATATTAAAAAGGGATCCATCAATAATTTTACGCTGAACCAGGTTGGAAATCAAAATATAGCCTCGCAGCTACAGAAAGGGGGCAATCAGGCTAAAGCCTATATCAGACAGCGCGGAAATAATAACACAGCCAAACAGGTATATCAGGGTGATAATATTGGTTATCCGGCCACGAATCCCACTAATCTGAACAATGGGATCACACAGATTGGCAATTCCAACATGGCCCGACAAAATGTAATCAGCACTATCACAAATGATAAAAGCGACCATGCCGTTATTTCATCAAATGGAAATAACAACACAGCCAACCAGAATTTGACCGGCAGTGAGTTAGCCGTCCGGACAAAACAGCACGGCGCTAACAACCGTGTTTTTCAGACTGTGACTGGCAGTCAACTGGGACAGAAGAAACAAAGAGCAACCCGGATTGTATGGAAGAATGTCCGGGTAAAAAAATGGAAATGGGCATGGAAGACGGTTCGGGTAAAAAAGTGGAGGTGGGCTTGGAAGACTGTTCGTAAAAGAAAGTGGAAATGGGAGAAGGTTGGTAAACTCTGGGTGAAAAAGTATTATTATGCTACCCAGCGTATTAAATACAGACAAGCTTATTGGACTACCAAGCGGGTCAGATATAAAAGGATCTATTACGACACCCAACGGGAAAGAGTTCGCCAGCATTATTATAAATACAGTACGACTTTGACATCTGATATCACTCAAAAAGGTGATTTCAACGCTGCCAGAGCGAATCAGCAAGGTAACAAAAACGCCGTTAGCGTCAGCCAGATCAACGACTATAACGTTGCCGGCATCAGACAAACGGGGAATGCCAATACGGCGGACTTCAAACAAAAAGGGAATGGAAACACCGCAAGAACGAATCAGGCGGGTAATAAAAACTCTTTCAATGCAAGTCAGATTGATAATAATAATACTATTGCACTCACACAAACAGGCGATTCCAACATGGCAGGCTTTAAGCAAAACGGAAGCAGTAATATCATCCATGCCTGGCAAACATTGGGAGGAAATACAGCCACCGTGCAGCAGACCGGTTTTTCCAACACCTTGATATTGCATCAGGATCCCGGTGCCATAAGTACGGTCCATCAATCTGGCAACGGTAATATCGCTCATGTAACACAAATGGGCAGTTCAAATAGCCAAATGTAATGCTGAAGCGCCGCTTGTTACCGGAATGAAACAACTTTCCCACTGAAAAGTAAAATATTTATGGGAAAAGTTGCCTAAATATTAGAAAAGGATATCAGTTCCTAAGATGAACTGGTACATGGATCTATACGGCTGCCGTCGAATAGACATCATTATAAACCTAAAAACTGAGATCATATCATGAAGATACTAATAGTAATAGGGCTGATGCTTGCTGTTCAACCCGCTAATGCACAATTGTGGAAAAAAATTAAGAAAAAGACCGAGCGAAAAGTTGGAAATGTTATAGCAAATAAAGC
>DASQZL010000348.1:0-2286 GCA_035638715.1 Balneolaceae bacterium | reverse complement strand
GAATGTCGGTTGATAATCATAAATCGTCCGTGATAGGGGGCGCATCCCAGCGTAATTTTTTGGGCAATGGCGTCATCAGCCGTAAAGAGCGAACCGACCAGCGATCCATCGGCTTTATTGGCCAGTTTGATGGCATCTTCTGCCGTCTCATACGGCATGATAGTTGTCATCGGACCGAAGGCTTCGACGCGGTGGACTTCGTCAATTTCCATGGGCTTGTGGCATAACAGCACTTTGGGTTCGGCATAAGCACCATCATGCTGCGAATGCCCATTGGTGTACACCAATTCTGTTTTTTCGAGCAGCGTAGACACTTGTTCGTCAAATCGTTCAGACTGTTGAATACTGGCGAGCGGTCCCATATTTTTTTCGGCCGGATCGCCAATGGTCGTTTGGGATAATCGTTCGTTGAGTGCTTCAACCACTTCATCAAGGCGTTCTTGCGGGACGATCGTCCGCCGGATGGCCGTACATTTTTGGCCGGTTTTTACGGTCATTTCCTGGGCGACTTCCTTAACAAAAAGATCGAATTCGGGCATATCCGGCGTTACGTCCGGCCCAAGAATCGAACAATTCAGGGAATCCGCTTCAAGGTTGAAGCGAACACTATTAGCGATGATATTGGGATGAGCTTTAAGTTTTTGTCCGGTTTTCGCCGAGCCGGTAAAAGCGACAGCATCCTGGCTGGTGAGGTGATCGAGCAAGTCGCCCGGCTTATCAGCGGCAATAAATTGGATGGTGCCATCCGGTAATAAATCCGATTCAATCATGTCCTTGAAAACACGATAAGCAAGATAGGATCCGACCGGTGAAGGCTTGATGATGGCCGGCATGCCTGCGATGATGCAGGGTGCCAGTTTTTCAAGCATACCCCAGACCGGAAAATTGAAGGCATTAATATGTACGCCTACGCCGTGATAGGGGACACAAATATGCTGACCGACAAATGTGCCTTTTTTTGAAAGTTGTTCAACACTGCCTTCCACGTGCCAGGGAAGATCGGAAAGATTTTGGCGCGCTTTGCTGGAAAGTACAAACATGGCCCCGATGCCGCCTTCAATATCAATCCAGGAGTCGCCGCGCGTGGCACCGGTATGCTTCGAAAGGGCATAATAATCTTCTTTGCGTTCCAGCAGATATTGAGCTAAAAATTTGATTTTGAAGGCCCGCTCATGGATCGATATTTCCCGAAGGACCGGTCCGGCGGTATCGCGTGCATATTCACAAGCTGCTTCATATTCAATATCGGCCTCGACCATCTGTGCAACGGGCTCGCCGGTTACTGCACTTATGAGAGCGGTTTCATCTCCGTCTTGATGCCAATGTCCGTTTGTATAACTTTGTACTTTCATAATATTAATTTTTCTTCTTGCCCCAGGTTTTATATTTTTTGCTTTGGCTCGGTCGGTCATCCGGTTCCTCGCGCAGCGGTTCGCATTCTCTCAGCGATTGATGCAACATTTCAGGCAATTGTTGATAGAGTTCCGTGCCTTTTGTTTTCCATTCAATCATTTCATCACTGACATCCTTCACAATCCTCGCCGGATTCCCGACCAGTAGTTTTCGTTTTGGAATATGCATTCCTTCTTTAACAAAGCCCAAAGCGCCGACAATGCACTCATCACCAAGCTCCACATTGTCCATTACAACAGCATTCATTCCAATCAGGCAATTTCGCCCAATATGGCTGCCATGAATAGTGGCGCCGTGACCAATATGCGCGCTTTCTTCCAGCACGACCGTCACGCCTGGAAACATGTGAATCGTGCAATTTTCCTGCACATTGCATCCGTCTTTGATGACAATTTTTCCCCAGTCACCGCGAATAGCCGCTCCCGGGGCGATGTAAACGTCCTTGCCGATTACCACATTACCAGTCACCGATGCTTGTGGATGCACAAAAGCGCTCTTATCGACTACCGGTTTATATCCATCAAATTCGTAAATCAAGGGTTCGTTATTTGTTAATAGTTATTGGATGTCTGTTTTTGTTGAGTTCCCCTCCTTATTAAGGAGGGGGAAGGGGTGGTTGAATCACCAGTAATCCTGCCTTTCTTTAAATTTCTGTGCTAAATATTCGATGACGCCATCCAGATTCGCGTAAACTTCAATCGTTGGTATTCGTAAAATTTTTATTCCTTTATTCTGGATAAATTCATCTCGTTTTATGTCATGCTTTTTGCCCTTTCGGGTATAGTGGGAATCTCCATCAACCTCAATGGCCAGCTTTAAACGGGGACAATAAAAATCAACAATATAATCAGCAATACCATATTGTCGACGAAC
>DASQZL010000347.1:0-3698 GCA_035638715.1 Balneolaceae bacterium | reverse complement strand
CATCTGGATCGCGCCCTTTCCTGAGTAGAACTTTGAACATGTATTTAATTTTCCGCTAAAGAATATGAATCCAAATTAAGGCTTGTTATTTTGTTATATTGATGATTTGAATATAATTATTCGGAAGAGATTGGCTTTAATATTCTAAGCGTCGGATTCCTGATTTTATTTCAAAAATTTTCGAGGTAATTAAAATAAAAATTAGTAGAAATAGGTCTCGGACGTCTCTTATTTTTATGAGATAATATACTATTAATGGATTGTTTTTTCAGGGTTGATTTCACCGGTATAAAAATTCGATAAATATATAAATTCATGACCAGATTAATATAAACATGAGCAACAGTATTTTTGAACGACTGAATACGCGCCTGGATTCAATAAATGAATATGAACGCGAGCCGGTACCAGAGAGCAAATTAAAAGGATGGGGTGGATTCATCTGGACATATATTGGCGGTAATACAGCAGGCACAGAATTTGTTATTGGTACCCTGTTTGTTGCTCACGGCGTAACGGCAAAGGCGCTTATATTTGGATTGCTGGTAGGCAATACGCTGGCCGTGTTGACCTGGGCATTATTGTGTGCGCCGGTTGCGGTTAAAGTGCGGCTGACCCTATACTGGAAAGTACGGAAGACTTGTGGGGTTAATTTGGCTTATATTTATAATGTCGTTAACGCTATCATGTATTGTTTTCTGGCGGGTTCTATGATTGCCGTATCGGCAACGGCCGTTGGATTGCCGTTTCATATCGCGATGCCTACTCTTAATGACTGGTTCCCGACAAGTATCGGTTGGGTGATTACCGTATTTATTGTTGGATTTATCTTCACGATTGTTGCTATTCTTGGGTACGACCGGGTTAATTATTTTGCCAATATCAGCTCTCCCTGGATGATTCTTATTTTTGTGGCGGCGGCCACTGCCGTCTTACCGCAGTTGGGCGTTCATTCACTTTCGGATTTTTGGAGCGTTGCCAATAACAAAATATGGACAGGAACACCGCAGGCGGGCCAGGCAAAATTTTCTTTCTGGGATGTAATGTTTTTTGCATGGTTTACCAATCTGGCGATGAACGCCGGAATGTCCGATATGTCGATATTTCGCTACGCCAAAAAATGGTATCATGGGTTTTCAGTGGCTCCGGGCATTTTCCTGGGACATGTACTGGCCTGGCTTTGCTCGGGCGTTCTTACAGCTGCTGCTGCCGGAGCCATTGCGCCGGGTATTATTGCTTATCACAGTGCGGGTTTTGCCGGGGCGGTTGCGGTTGTGATCGCCGGTTGGACGACAGCAAATCCCACGCTTTACCGGGCAGGTCTGGCGTTTCAGGCCGTGACGCCCAACTGGAAACGCTGGAGAGTAACGCTTTTCACCGGTTTTATCACGACTATAGCTGCTCTGTTTCCGGCATTAGTGATGAAGCTCCTCGATTTTGTGGCCCTGTATGGTCTTATATTAATGCCTATGGGTGTGGTCGTCCTTCTGGATGTTTTTCTTTTTCCAAAATTGGGACTCAAAAGTAACGTCGCTGAATTTATGGATCTGAAATTTAACTGGGCAGCCGGTTTAACGTGGTTTGTCACACTGACCGTTTGTCTGCTGCTAAATCTTTTCGGAGGAATACGCATATTTTTCCTGGCCCTTCCCGGCTGGTTCATCGCCGCTATTTTATATATCGGACTTGGATATTTCTTCCAGCGTAATATTGAGTCTTTCCAGGGACAGACCGTGCAGACAGTGGAAAACTAAGTGACTGATTGTTGGTCGTTTATTGTTTGTTGAAAGTAAGCTGCAGCAATACGGAAAGGATCCTTTTAAGCCATACGCGCATTGAAATTTGAACTGCAAGGTGTTTTAAGAATTTTATTGTTAATATCTAAAAATTCATATCATTAAATTATGTATTTCAAAAACGTTGAAAGTAAGTGGGATGATCAAAAAGCAAATGAACTTGATCCGGTGGGCCGGCTTGTCTACCGGTCTAATTTGATCGGTAGTGATTCATATATCAATAATACAGGTGGCGGGAATACATCCAGTAAGTTGATGGAGGAAGACCCGATTACAGGTGAAGAAGTGGAAGTTTTATGGGTGAAGGGTTCGGGCGGCGATTTGCGTACAGCCACGAAGCCCAATTTCGCTTCACTGTATCAGCAAAAATTGCTCGATCTTCAGGATATTTATAAAAATATGGAGAATACGGGCCTCAAAACGCCGGCTGAGGATTCCATGACAGATATGTATCCGCACTGCACCTTCAATCTCAACCCGCGGGCACCTTCTATCGATACGCCGTTACATAGTTTCATCCCGTATAAATATGTCGATCACACGCATCCGGTGCCGGTTATTTCCATCGCTACGGCCGATAATGGCAAGGAATTGATGCGCGAAATTTATGGCGACGAAGTAGAATGGGTAGACTGGATGCGCCCGGGCTTTGAACTGGGACTCAAACTGCAGGAGGTCATCGAAGAAAATCCTGGAATACGTGGTATCATTCTGGGTGGCCATGGTCTGATTAACTGGGCCGATGATGACAAGGAATGCTACGAAACCAGCCTGGAACTGATAAATAAGGCTGCTGATTATTTAGCCGAGCATGAGAAAGGTGACGACACATTTGGCGGCGCAAAGTTTGAATCATTGCCCAAAGATGAGCGAAGAGATACACTGGCCGAAATTTTGCCGTATATTCGTGGAAAAGTGAGTCAGGAACGGCAGTTTATCGGCACAATACAGGATGATGACGTTACACTTGAGTTTATCAACTCGGTAGATGCGCCCCGCCTGGCGGAACTGGGAACTTCCTGTCCGGATCATTTTCTGCGAACAAAAATCAAGCCTTTATATGTTGATTGGGATCCGCAAGAAGAAAATATCGATCAATTGCGTGAAAAAGTTGATGCCGGGCTGGAGCAATACCGCCAGGATTATGCTGATTATTACAACACGCACAAAGATGAAGATTCTCCGGATATGCGCGATCCAAACCCGACCGTGATTCTTATTCCCGGTCTGGGAATGATCACCTGGGGCAAAAATAAAAGCGAATCGCGCGTAACGGCAGAATTTTATACAGCAGCCATCGGTGTGATGCGCGGCGCCGAATCGGTCGGAAATTATACGGCCTTGGCCAAACAGGAAGCCTATGATATTGAATATTGGGCACTGGAAGAAGCCAAACTTAAGCGCATGCCGCCTGAAAGCGAGCTGTCACGCCAGGTCGTGGCTGTGATTGGAGCCGGAAGTGGCATTGGAAAATCACTGGTTCCACGGCTTATTGAAGAAGGAGCAACCGTGGCAGCACTGGATCTGAACGCCGATCAAGCGAAAAAAACGGCTGAAGAAGTACTCGACGAAATCGGTATGGGCATTGGAGTGGCCGGATCGGATATCAGCCGTTCGGGTGATGTTATTGGCCTTGGCTGCGATATCACCGATCGGCAATCGGTTCAACAAGCTTTAAAACAAACCCTGTTGGCCTACGGCGGGCTCGACAATGTCGCCGTAACCGCGGGATTCTATCCAACCCCTGATCAAAATGGTGATGTCGGAGATGGAGCCTGGGATAAGAGTTTCTCCGTAAATGTCACGGGCAACTATATTGTGGCAGATGAAGCCAGTAATATTTGGCAGGACCAGGGACTCGAGGGCAGCATGGTCATCACTACGAGTGTCAATGGGGTGGTA
>DASQZL010000346.1:0-5971 GCA_035638715.1 Balneolaceae bacterium | reverse complement strand
ATCCGGATCAGTATTTGGAGAAATTTGTCCACAGCACCCTCGATGATATCACGGCAAAAATTTATGGCATTTACACCGAGCGGCTGAAACAAAACAATGCCATGGATTTTGATGATTTACTGATAAAACCAATCGAATTATTTAACAAATTCCCAGAGGTACTTGGAAAATACCAGGATCGATTTAAATATATTCTTATTGATGAATACCAGGATACGAATCACGCCCAATACACCGTAACCAAGATGCTGGCCGAGAAACGAAAAAATTTATGCGTTGTTGGCGATGACGCTCAAAGTATTTACTCATTTCGCGGTGCGGATATCACCAATATCCTGAATTTTAAAAGTGATTATGAAAATGCTGTAGAAATACCGCTGGAACAAAATTATCGTTCTACAAAAGCCATTTTGCGGGCAGCTGATTCTATCATCAAGGAAAATTCTGCACAGCTTGATAAAACCCTCTGGACGAACAACGATACCGGAGATATGATCACCCTGCTGGAGAATTATGATGAGCGCGATGAGGCCAGCCGGGTTGCCAGTTATATCAAAAAACTGAAAGCGCAACACGGCTACCAGTATAGTGATTTTGCAGTGCTATACCGCACGAATTATCAAAGTCGCGTATTTGAGGAAACCCTGCGGCGCAAGCGCATTCCATACCAGCTGGTGGGCGGGCTTTCTTTTTACCAGCGCAAAGAAATCAAGGATATTCTGGCTTATCTCACACTGCTGGTGAACCCCAATGACGATACCAATTTGATACGAATCATCAATGAACCTTCACGGGGCATCGGCAATAAATCACTGAGCAACTTAACCAGTCGGGCGCGACGGACCGGGCAATCCGTCTGGGATATATTGAGAAATGTTGAAAAGGCTGACCTCTATAAACCAGCTGAAAACAGTGTAAAACAATTTGTGGCCATGATGCAGGAACTTAAAAATGATCTGCATAACGGAGCCTCCTTAACAGAAGTGCTTAAAAAATTGCTCGAAAAGTCAGGGTATATGAAAGCGCTGGTCGAGGAAAATTCACCAAAATCGATGACCCGCCGCGAAAATATTCTGGAGCTTGAAAATGCGATTTCATATTACGAGAAAGAGAATAATAATCCCAGTCTCGCTACTTTTTTGCAGGAAATTAATCTCATCACCGACACCGACAAGTATGATGAAGATAAACCGGCGGTAACACTTATGACGGTTCATTCGGCCAAAGGGCTCGAATTTCCGGTTGTGTTTACCGTAGGCATGGAAGAAGATCTGTTCCCGATGGGCAGTCGCAATGGCGAGGAGGCTAACATTGAGGAGGAACGACGCCTGTTTTACGTGGCGATAACACGGGCCCAAAAACATTTGTTTTTCAGCTTTTGCAAGAGCCGCTACAAATATGGTGAAGAAAAATCGATGATGCGCTCCCGTTTCCTGGACGAGGTGAGCGCCGATGTGGTTCGCACGGAAACCGGGGCAACCATCAATCAAAGTTCACGATTCAATCAAACAAGTTCAAACGGCTCCGGCGATGCAAATACTACAGTGGAATACGATTGGAAACAACCGCTTTATAATAAAAACAACCGCAATGCCGGGCAGGGTACCACCATTCATTACGACAATCCCGATGAGGATCCGTTCCAGGTTGGAGCGAAAGTAGAGCATAATATATTTGGTGAGGGAAAAATCATCAATCGAACCGGCAAAGGCGAAAAAACAAAAGTAGTGATTTATTTTAAAGAACGCGGCCGCAAGACGCTGATGCTTCGGGTGGCCAAGCTGCGGGTGATCGGTTAAACTTACATATATGATTTTTTCACGAAACTTTTAGCCCGTAAAATAACTCAAAACGTTATAGCCGGTAATACCTTTCAGAGAGAGGATATTGAGCTTCATGTGGGAAAATTTTCCCATTATTATACTCATGGACCCGATTATTTCGTTAATTTAGTCAGACAGGCTGTCTGAGCATTTTTTATTTACGTATCATCGTGTCTATGCAATGCTGTCAAGCTGTCAACTCCGGCATATAATAAACGAAAGAGTTGTTATTTTGCCAGTATTTCTGACTAATTGGAAGAAAATTTACTATTGGCTTCTTATTTGCAGAACTAAACACAAAGTAAAAGAGAATTTATAGACTAATTAGTATCCATGAATGACTTTTTGAAAGGAGATTTTAATCTTGATGATTTTGAAGATCAAGAACAATTTGAAGAATTTGAACAAGCTATTCCTCTGATGACCGAGGAGGAAGAAAAAGAATTGACCCAGTCGGAGGTACCGGACAATTTACCGATACTTCCCCTCAAAAACACGGTTCTTTTTCCGGGCGTTGTAGTGCCCATAACCGTTGGGCGTGATCAATCCCTTGCGCTTGTCAAGCAAGCCTATGACAATGACAAGACGATTGGTGTTGTTGCCCAGAAGGATGAGGAAGAGGAAGACCCTACTCCGGAAGACCTCTATTGGACAGGTACGGTCGCCCAAATTTTAAAATTGATCAAGATGCCCGATGGCAGTAAAAGTATTGTCATACAGGGCAAAACCACTTTTAAAATAAATGATTTTACCCAAACGGATCCGTTTTTCAGGGCTGATGTGGACCCATATCGGCAGCAGATGGATGTCAGCGGCCCTGAGCTGGAAGCCTCCATCCGATCGGTAAAAGAAACAGCGACGAAAATTGTAAATTTATCGCCGAATATCCCATCGGAAGCATCCATTGCCCTGAACAATATCAGTAGTCCGATATTTTTACTGAATTTTATTTCGTCCAACCTGAATGTTTCGACGGCAGAGAAACAGGAGGTGCTCGAAATACAGAATTTCTCTGACCGGATAAAGAAGGTCATGGAGTTCCTGAATGACGAGCTTCAGGTATTGAATTTGAGTGAAGAAATCCGCTCGAAAGTAAAAACGGATATCGATGAGCAACAGCGTGATTTCTACCTGCGACAGCAAAAGAAAGCAATCCAGGAGGCGCTGGGTGAAGACAGCGAGCAGCAGGAAGTAGAGAATCTTCGCGAGCGGAAGGAAGAGAAAAATCTTCCTGAAGAGGTCGAGGAGACCGTTGAAAAGGAACTTTCCCGGCTGGAACGAACGCCCGGCTCCTCGCCCAACTATGGAATGATACACAGCTACATTGAATGGATTCTTGATTTACCGTGGAATGAATTCTCCGATGATAATCTTGATCTTGATAATGCACAAAAGGTGCTGGATGAAGACCATTACGGCCTGCAAAAGGTAAAAAAACGCATCATCGAATATCTGGCGGTTATCAAGCTCAAACAGGATAAAAAAGCCCCCATCCTTTGCCTGCACGGCCCTCCCGGTGTCGGTAAAACCTCGCTGGGGAAGTCCATTGCGCGGGCTCTCAACCGAAAGTTCGAGCGCTTTAGTCTGGGAGGCATTCATGATGAAGCCGAAATTCGCGGCCACCGGCGCACGTACATCGGGGCCATGCCGGGACGTATTTTACGGGCCATGAAAAAGGCCGGTACCAGTAACCCGGTAATGATGCTGGACGAGATTGACAAGGTAGGGGCCGACTATCGCGGTGATCCCACCTCTGCCCTGCTCGAGGTATTGGATCCTGAGCAGAACAATGAATTTGCCGATAATTATCTTGATCTGGAATATGATCTTTCCCGCGTCTTGTTCATTGCCACCGCTAACTCGCTGGATACCATTCCGCGTCCTCTCCGTGACCGAATGGAAACAATTAATATCAGCGGATATACGCTGGAAGAAAAACATGAGATTGCCAAACAGCATTTGATTCCAAAGCAGATTAAGGAAAATGGGTTAAAAGACGACCAGATAAATATCACGGACGATGGTCTTGATAAAATTATTGACGAATATACCCGTGAATCGGGTGTTCGCTCACTGGAACGCGAGATCGGGGCTGTTTGCCGTGGAATAGCTGCTAAAATTGCCAAGGGAGAAAATAAACTGTTTACCGTAAACGCGGAAGATATTGATGAGTACCTTGGTAAACGAAAATATTTCTCCGAAGTAGCGGAACGAACTACCGTTCCCGGGGTGGCGACTGGCCTGGCCTGGACCCCCTACGGAGGTGATATTCTCTTTATTGAGGCCAGTGTAAGCAAAGGTAACGGAAAAGTGCATCTCACCGGTCAACTGGGGGACGTGATGAAAGAATCAGCCATGCTTGCCCTGTCATATCTTAAAGCTCACTCGGACGAGTTAAACATTCCGGAAGATGCCTTTAAATACTGGGATCTTCATATCCACGTGCCCAAAGGGGCAATCCCCAAAGATGGCCCATCGGCCGGTGTATCTATCTTCTCTGCAATCGCCTCTATTTTTACCCAGCGAAAGATTAAAGGCACGCTTGCCATGACGGGCGAAATAACATTGCGTGGACTGGTATTACCGGTGGGCGGTATTAAAGAAAAAGTGCTTGCGGCTAAACGAGCCGGCATCGAAAAAGTACTATTGCCTCACAAAAACGAGAAGGATGTTGAAGAGATAGAAGAAGATGTTCTTGGAAATTTAGACATTGAGTACCTCGATCGTATGGATCCTATTCTCGACATCGTGCTTGAAGATGAATTCGTTAAAGACCCGCAGGAGTTTTTTAAGGTTTCGGAGGCTTATAAGTCACGAAATGGAACCGGACGTAAAACCGTTGACGGCAGTGAAGATACCTTAGTGATGGAGTAAACTTTTTGCGCTTCAATACGGAATAATATGGGCATAATGAACGCAAGGCGATAGCGCATTTGTTTTAGTACACAAATACGAATCAAAAAATGTGCTATTATGAATAATCAACTTGGAAAGAAAAATATAGCGATACTGGCTACAAATGGGTTTGAGGAAGTTGAACTGGCTCAACCCCGGAAGGCATTGGAAGATGCAGGAGCAACAACCTATATCGTTTCACCGGAAAGCGAATCCATTACGGCCTGGGATCACGATCACTGGAGCGATGAATATGATGTGGATGTGCCACTGGACAAGACCAACGCGGAAGAATTCGACGCACTGCTCCTGCCTGGTGGGGTGCTGAATCCTGATCAGCTTCGGTTGAATGAGAAAGCCATTCAATTTGTAACGCAATTTTTACATGATAGGAAGCCCGTTGCAGCGATATGTCATGGTGCTCAAACGCTCATTGAAACCGGAGAACTTAAAGGCAAAAAGATGACTTCCTACCCATCTATAAAGACAGATCTTATCAATGCTGGCGCAAATTGGGTGGATGAAGAAGTTGTGGTCGACCGGGGGCTGGTTACCAGTCGCAAACCAGCTGATATTCCCGCCTTTAATGACAAAATGATTGAAGAATTCAGCAAAGGCATTTATAGTGAGATTTCTCCTAATTAAAGCAGTTCCACCAGGCTTAACTGCCGTTTTTTAGGCTGGTTTATTTAATTTACATCTTAGTAAAAAGCCATCTCCAAAAAAGGGGATGGTTTTTTTTATTTTTCATATCGATATAAATTAATTTTAATTAACAATAATTAATTAAATTTAATGTTTATGTGAATAGCTAATTAATTGTACTTGCTTTATAGACTTATTAATTATCAATATAACATATTAAACATGAATAAAGCCCGTGCTATTTCACTTTTATCTATTTTCATTTTTATTCTACTCTTTGGGTCGGTGAATCGTACATTTGGTCAAACCAGTCATATCCAAAGTTTTATCCGCGCCGGTGAAGCCGATGCCAAAATACTTACAAAAGCGTACCTGAAGCCTTTTGCCAACGGAATTGGGACTGACCTGAATACCGGCTGGTATACCTCGGCTTCTCCGCATAAAACCCTGGGATTTGATATTCAGGTTCACGGGGCACTGGCTTATGTTCCCTTTTCTGACCGGCGGTTTAATGTGAAAAATTTAAATCTGAAACATATGCAACTCGCCAGTGGTCAATCTCCGATGAGTCCAACGGCAGCCGGTCATAATTCGCCCGGACCGGAAGT